>NZ_JASCPK010000004.1:0-145559 GCF_029959385.1 Pseudomonas sp. PS01303 | reverse complement strand
AGCCTGCTCGCGAATGCGGTGCATCAGTCGACATCATCTTTATATGACACACCGCTTTCGCGAGCAGGCTCGCTCCCACAGTTGTTTTGTGGTGATACAAGGAATTTTTGGCAACAAAAAGGCCCCCATTTCGGGAGCCTTGTTGTTCAACGGTTCGGCTTACATGTTCGGATAAGTCGGGCCGCCAGCGCCTTCCGGCGTGACCCAAGTGATGTTCTGCGAAGGATCCTTGATGTCACAGGTCTTGCAGTGCACGCAGTTCTGGGCGTTGATCTGGAAGCGCTTCTCGCCGTCTTCCTTGGTGATCACTTCATATACGCCGGCCGGGCAGTAGCGTTGCGCCGGTTCGTCGTACAGTGGCAGGTTTTTGCTGATCGGGATGCTCGGGTCTTTCAACTTCAAGTGGCAAGGCTGTTCTTCTTCGTGGTTGGTACCAGAGATGAACACCGAGCTGAGTTTGTCGAAGCTGAGTTTGCCGTCCGGCTTCGGATAGTCGATCTTCTTGCAGTCCGCCGCGAGCTTTAGGCAAGCGTAATCCGGCTTGGTGTCGTGCAGGGTGAACGGCAGTTTGCCGCCGAAGATGTTCTGATCGAGCCAGTTGAAACCGCCGCCAACGATGGCGCCGAACTTGTGAATCGCCGGGCCGAAGTTGCGGCTGGCGAACAGTTCGTCGTAGAGCCAGCTCTTCTTGAACGCGTCCACATAAGTGGTCAATTCTTGAGTGCCGTCCTTCTCAGCGAACAACGCGTCAGCTACCGATTCAGCGGCGAGCATGCCCGACTTCATCGCGGTGTGGCTGCCTTTGATCTTGGCGAAGTTCAGGGTGCCGAGGTCGCAACCGATCAGCGCGCCGCCCTTGAAGACCATTTTCGGCAGCGAGTTCAGGCCACCTTTGCAGATCGCGCGGGCGCCGTAGCTGATGCGCTTGCCGCCTTCCAGGTACTGCGCCAGCACCGGGTGATGCTTGAGGCGCTGGAACTCGTCGAACGGCGACAGGTACGTGTTGCTGTAGGAAAGATCGACGATCAGACCGACCACCACCTGATTGTTTTCCAGGTGATAGAGGAACGAGCCGCCGGTGTTCTCGGTGCCCATGATGTCCAGCGGCCAACCGGCGGTGTGCACAACCAGACCTGGCTGGTGTTTGGCCGGGTCGATTTCCCAGATTTCTTTCAGGCCGATGCCGTAATGCTGAGCGTCGGCATCGCTGTCGAGGTTGTAGCGCTTGATCAGTTGCTTGCCGATGTGACCACGGCAGCCTTCGGCGAACAGCGTGTATTTGCCACGCAGTTCCATGCCCGGGGTGTACAGGCCTTCCTTCGGATTGCCTTCGCGGTCGACGCCGAGATCACCGGTGATGATCCCGCGCACCACGCCTTGCTCATCGATCAGCGCTTCCTGAGCGGCGAAGCCCGGGTAGATTTCTACGCCGAGGTTTTCGGCTTGCTGGGCCAGCCAGCGGCACAGGTTGCCGAGGGAGATGATGTAGTTGCCTTCGTTGTGCATGGTCTTGGGCACAAAGAGGTCTGGAATTTTTTGTGCGCTTTCGGCGTTTTTCAGCACGAAAATATCGTCGCGGGTGACGGGCGTGTTCAGCGGGGCGCCGAGTTCCTTCCAGTCCGGGAACAGTTCGTTCAGAGCGCGTGGTTCGAACACGGCGCCGGACAGGATGTGTGCGCCGACTTCGGAGCCTTTTTCGACCACGCAGACGCTGATTTCCTTACCGGCTTCGGCGGCCTTCTGCTTCAAACGGCAGGCGGCGGACAAGCCAGCGGGGCCGGCACCGACGATGACCACGTCGAATTCCATGTATTCGCGTTCCACAGGCTATCTCCTACTCAAGGCTCACAGTTTTTTTTCTAATTTGGAGGTTCGATCTCGCATCCGAATTGCCTTTACGTTAACGTCAAAGGGAATATCGGGAAACCCACCTTTCTCTCTAGGCGGCGCATTATATCTACACCACTCTCAGCGTCCAATACAAACGTTTGTTTGAATTGGCTCCAGCCCAGAGAAATCAAAGAAGCGCGGCTTATGAATGGTCATTTTGCTGTATTGACCGGAATAGGCGTTCCGGTCAAGATACGGGCGGTTTTGCGCTCGTCGTAGGCAGACTGGCGGTTTCAAGAGCACCTCTAAAGACAGGGCGTAGGCAGAAAGGGTGATGCGCAGCGCAGGTCTGGCGCGCAGTTTACACACCGCGAAGTTGAATGACTGAATGGTCACCACTGACGAACGGTCACGCACTTCGCAACGTGA
The DNA here is from genome assembly GCF_029959385.1 of Pseudomonas sp. PS01303. Classification (NCBI taxonomy): domain Bacteria; kingdom Pseudomonadati; phylum Pseudomonadota; class Gammaproteobacteria; order Pseudomonadales; family Pseudomonadaceae; genus Pseudomonas; species Pseudomonas sp. PS01303. The sequence continues at coordinate 143,300 of NZ_JASCPK010000004.1, read as the reverse complement.
AATCATCCCGAGTACAAGCCGGCGTTTTTAGAGGTGCCCTTGTAGCCCGATGAGCATCAACCGCCAGGTTCGCCTAGGCGACTTTCTTTTCACCGGAGAGTAACGAGGAATCCATGAAGGTTCTTGTAGCTGTCAAACGCGTTGTGGATTACAACGTCAAGGTTCGCGTCAAGGCGGACAATTCCGGCGTAGACCTCGCCAACGTCAAGATGTCGATGAACCCGTTCTGCGAAATCGCAGTGGAAGAAGCCGTACGCCTGAAAGAGAAAGGTGTTGCGACTGAAATCGTCGTCGTCTCCATCGGCCCGACCACCGCTCAGGAGCAGCTGCGTACCGCACTGGCTCTGGGTGCCGACCGTGCCATCCTCGTCGAATCCGCCGAAGATCTGACCTCGCTCGCCGTGGCCAAGCTGCTCAAGGCTGTGGTCGACAAGGAACAGCCTCAACTGGTGATCCTGGGCAAACAGGCCATCGACAGCGACAACAACCAGACCGGCCAGATGCTCGCTGCATTGAGCGGCTACGGTCAGGGCACGTTCGCCTCGAAAGTCGAAGTCTCTGGCGACAGCGTTGCCGTGACTCGCGAAATCGACGGCGGCGCGCAGACGGTTTCCCTGAAACTGCCGGCGATCGTCACCACCGACCTGCGTTTGAACGAGCCGCGTTATGCGTCCCTGCCAAACATCATGAAAGCCAAGAAGAAGCCTCTCGAAGTGCTGACTCCGGACGCTTTGGGCGTTTCCACCGCCTCCACCAACAAGACCCTGAAAGTCGAAGCGCCGGCTGCACGCAGCGCAGGCATCAAGGTCAAGTCGGTGGCTGAACTGGTCGAGAAACTGAAAAACGAAGCGAAGGTAATCTAATCATGACTATCTTGGTAATCGCTGAACACGACAACAAAGTGCTGGCCCCGGCCACACTGAACACCGTGGCTGCTGCTGCCAAAATCGGCGGCGACATCCACGTTCTGGTTGCAGGCCAAGGCGCTGGCGCCGTGGCTGAAGCCGCAGCGAAAATCGCTGGCGTGAGCAAAGTCCTGAACGCTGACAACGCGGCTTACGCGCATCAGCTGCCGGAAAACGTTGCTCCGCTGGTCGCTGAGCTGGGCGCTGGTTACAGCCACATCCTGGCTGCCGCCACCTCCAACGGCAAAAACATCCTGCCGCGCGTTGCTGCGCAGCTGGACGTTGACCAGATCTCCGAGATCATCTCGGTAGAAAGCGCTGACACCTTCAAGCGTCCGATCTACGCCGGTAACGCTATCGCTACCGTGCAATCGACCGCTGCGATCAAAGTGATCACCGTGCGTGCCACCGGTTTTGACCCGGTTGCTGCTGAAGGTGGTTCGGCGGCTGTTGAAGCCGTCGGCGCTGCACACGACGCGGGCACTTCGAGCTTCGTTGGCGAAGAACTGGCCAAGTCCGATCGTCCAGAACTGACCGCTGCCAAGATCGTCGTTTCCGGCGGCCGCGGCATGCAGAACGGCGACAACTTCAAACACCTGTACGCCCTGGCCGACAAGCTGGGCGCTGCGGTGGGTGCTTCGCGCGCCGCCGTCGACGCAGGTTTCGTACCGAACGACATGCAGGTCGGTCAGACCGGCAAAATCGTTGCGCCACAGCTGTACATCGCCGTCGGTATCTCCGGCGCGATCCAGCATTTGGCCGGCATGAAAGACTCCAAAGTGATCGTTGCGATCAACAAGGACGAAGAAGCGCCGATCTTCCAGGTGGCCGATTACGGTCTCGTGGCGGATCTGTTCGAAGCAGTACCTGAGCTGGAGAAGCTGGTTTAAACCGGCGGCTTCACTTATAAAGAGCCCGACCTGTTGGTCGGGCTTTTTTTTGTCTTGGATTTGAGTGGGAGCGTTTCGCCATGGATCTGCGCTGCGGATGGTTGTTGGGTTTGGCCCTGTTGCCCGGTTTGGCGATGGCCGCTGGCAAGTGCGAGCGCCTCGTCGTCACCGGCAGCCCGGACGCGCCGCCGTACCTGTGGCAGGATCCGCAAAATCCCAAGCAACTGATCGGCGCCAGTGCCGACCTGCTTCAACAAGTGGCCAAGGATCTCGGCATCAAAGTCGAGTTGCTCTACGCCGGTAAACGCTCGCAAGCCCTCGACGAAGTGCGCAGCGGACGCATGGACATGCTCGCCGACGCGCCGCTGACCTTCAATGAGCTGGAAAACCTCGACTACATCTATCCGCCGCTGCTGGAAAACGACTACCTGGTGTGGACGCGCAAAGGCTCGACACTGGTCTATAGCGAAGCCAAAGACCTGCAGGGTCACGCGGGTGCGCTGTCGGAAAAGTCTCGAATGACGCAAGGATTCAGTACTTTCGCCGAGCAGAATCTGACCCTGACCAAGACAGCCAACCTCACCCAGGCCCTGCAGAAATTGCTCCTCGGTGAAGTGGAATATGTACTCGCCGGCCGCTACTCGGGCATGGCCGCCGCGCAGGCATTGGGCATGGCCAATGATCTGCTGGCGTTCGAGCAACCCATCGACCGCCCGGGCCTGTTCCTCGCGGTTTCCCACAACTCGGCCTGCAACGATCCGTGGTTGCGCGGACAGCTAGCCAAAAAGATGACAGAATTGCCCGCGTCCGGACTGACGGAAGCCGTGCTGCAACGCAATATCGAGCGCTGGAAGGCGCAGCAGCAACAGCCGCAACAACCTGTCAGTGCCCCAAAACAGTAGGGATTCTTAGTGAGTATTCGACCTCTTTTCGCGGCGATGGCCGTTCTGGCTCTGGCCGGTTGCGCCAGCGATCCGGCACCCAACGAACAAATGCGCCTCACCGAGCAGGCCATCACCCAGGCCAAGGCTGTCGGTGCCACCGCTGATGATGTGCCGGAAATGAAACTGGCCGAAACCAAATACGATCGCGCCAAGGGCAACATGGCCGACGAGTCCTACCGCAATGCGCGGATGCGTGCCGAACAGGCCGAACTGGATGCGCGTCTGGCCGAAGCCAAGGTGCTGACGCAAAAAAGTGAAGAACAGGTGAATGTGCTCAACACCCGCATCGTCCGTCTGCGCAAGCAACTGGGGGATGCCCAATGAGCCTCAAGTCGAAAGTCCTTGGCGGTCTGATTCTCGCCGGTTGTGCCAGCCTTTTCGGTTGCGCCGGCCAACACAGCGAATCCGCGCTGCAAGAAGCGGGTGCTGACTTTCAGAAAGTCAAAGAAGACTCGAACGTGCTGCGCATTGCGCCGAAAGACGTGATCCGCGCCGGGGAATCCCTGGCCCGCGCCGATCGCCTGTCGACCTATTGGGGCAGCGGTTCGGACGTGGTGCATTACGCCTACCTGAGCCAGCGCTACAGCGAAATCGCCCGCGAGCACACCAATCAGGTGCTCAACGAAGAACGCATCGCCAAGCTCGAACTCGAACGTCAGCGCCTGCAACTGGCCCTGCGCGAATCGAAACTGCTCAGCGTGCAGCAGCAAGGCAAATGGCTCGAAGAGCAGATCGTCGCATTGGCCACTACGCAGACCGACCGTGGTCTGGTGATGACCCTCGGCGACGTGCTGTTCGACACTGGCGAAGCGGAGCTGAAAAACTCGGCCAACCGTGTCGTACTGAAAATCGTCCAGTTCCTGCAACTGAACCCGAAACGCGTAGTGCGCATCGAGGGTTACACCGACAGCACTGGCGGCAAGCAGGAAAACCTCAAGCTGTCCCGCGACCGCGCGCAAGCGGTGGCCGACGTGCTGATGGATCTTGGTATCGAGGACAAACGCATTCAGGTCGAAGGCTACGGCGACGAATACCCGGTGGACGTCAACGCTTCCGAGCGTGGGCGAGCTCAGAACCGTCGCGTGGAAATTGTCTTCTCCGACGAAAAAGGCCAGCTCGGCGCCGCCCGCTAAGGGTTGCGTCTCTGGAAAGCCCGGCCTGTCATGCAGCGCCGGGCTTTTTTACGTCTGTCGATTGGCTCGCAAATCGGTACAGTCGGGGGCAGACACTGCACTGTATGGTCGAGTATTGTGGCAACTGTCCCAGTACACTTCTAAACTGTTCCGGTATTGTTTCACACAAGAATAAAATGCCCGTGAAATCGAGTGCTGCGTCATGACCAATCTCTTGCTCTACCAACGTATTGCTCAGCAATTGGCTGAAGATATCCGCCGTGGTGTCTATCAACCGGGGGAGCGCGTGCCTTCGGTGCGCAAGATGAGTTCGCAGCTCAACGTCAGCCATGCCACGGTGTTGCAGGCGTACGCCAATCTCGAAGATCAGGGGCTGATTCGCGCCCGTCCGCAGTCCGGCTATTACGTACACCAGACCCCCGCACTGACCGCGCCAACGCCGGACATTGCACGGGTTGAGCGTCCCGGTCTGGTGACGCGCAGCAGCATCATTCAACAGGTTTTGGTCGAGTCGCGCCGCGAAGGTGTGTTCCCGTTGGGTGCCGCCGTGCCGAGCGTCGATTATTTGCCGGTGCGCGCGCTGCATCAGCAACTGGCGAAAGTCACCCGATTCCACAGCCCGCGCGCTTTCAGTTACATGTTCAGCCCCGGTTTCGAACCGTTGCGCCGGCAGGTGGCGATTCGCATGCGCGACGCCGGTGTCGTCGTCGATCCGTCAGAAGTGGTGATCACCCACGGTTGTGTCGATGCCTTGCAGATGTCGCTGCGCGTGCTGACCCGCCCGGGTGATCTGATCGCCGCTGAGTCGCCGACTTATTACGGCTTGCTGCAACTGGCTGATCTGCTTGGCTTGAAAGTCATCGAAATCCCGAGTGATCCCGCCACCGGCATGAGCCTCGAAGCTCTGCAACTGGCGGCCAACCAATGGTCGATCAAAGCGCTGGTGCTGACCACGCGCTTGAGCAATCCGTTGGGTGGCACCATGCCCGAAGAGCGCCAGAAACAGTTGCTGCGACTGGCCTCGGATTTCGATATCCAGATCGTCGAAGATGACATCTATGGCGAATTGATGTTCGAGCAGGGCAAGACCAAAGCGCTCAAGGCTTACGATCGACTGGATCGGGTCATTTACTGCTCGAGTTTTTCCAAGACCTTGTCGCCCGGCGTGCGCATCGGCTGGATGATTCCCGGTAAGTATCAGCAGGAAATCCAGCGGCTGCAGACCTTCAGCACCCATTCAGCCTGCAGCGTCACGCAGATGGCGATTGCTGCGTATCTGGAAAACGGTGGCTATGACCGGCATTTGCGCTACATCCGTCAGGAGTACCGCAAGAATCTCAGCGCTTTCCAGTTGGCGGTGCAGCAGTATTTCCCAGAGGGCACGCAAATGACCCGGCCCACCGGCGGTTTCATTCTGTGGGTGAGCTTGCCGGGGAGGGTGAATACGCAGGATTTGCACGTGCGGGCCTTGCAGCAGGGCATCAGTATCGCGCCGGGGCTGATCTTCAGTAATACCGAGCAGTTCAACCACTGTATCCGCCTGAATTGCGGCATCCCGTGGAACCGCGAGGCGGAGCGGGCGTTGATGACTCTGGGCTTGCTGGCAACGCAACTGTGTCAGGAAACGGCGGGCGGTTTCTGAACGAACGGCGCGTCATGCTTGTCATGTGACGTGCAACAGGCCAGCATATGGCCCTCTGCCGTTAATGTCGTTGGAGTTCATGAAAGCGATTTTTCCTGCCGCCTGGGTTGTGCTTTGCCTGCTGATGATCGGCCATGTGCCCGATGTCATGGCGTCTGGCCCGGAAAAACCGGCAGCGACCACGCCGGCGAAAAAAGCGCCGGCAGTGAAGAAGGCCGCAGCTGCGAAACCAGCCCAGCAGAAAATCGTGAAGAAACGCCCACCGGTGGCTTCCAAATCGAAGTCCGCCCGTGAAGTGGCGAAAACCCCGCTGCCGTCGACCAAACTCGATCTGAGCCTGCCCAAAGACATGGTTCAAGAGTTGAAGCCTAAGGGCACCGTCGAGATGCCCAAGCGCGAGCCGATCCTGCCGCAGATGTTCGGCGAGAAAAACACCGGGTTCCAGCTCAATGGCCGTCTGCTCAGCAACGAAATGCAGTTGCAGCTGCGCAACGAAGAGCGTCGGGAAGTGGAAGGCGCGGCGCTCGATTTCGAATTCAAGCAATAAACAGCACGTTGCTGTGACCCGCAGACCAGACGCTTTGTCGGAGACTGGTCAGTCACATTCAGTAATCGCTAAAAACCCCGGTTCAGGCAATTTAAAACAGCCGTTTTAGCGGTTACTCTGTTCCGCGTCCCTTTTACACATCGCCCGTCGCGAGGAATTGTTCGTCATGAAATGCCGTGAAGGCTGTGGCGCTTGCTGCATCGCCCCCTCCATCAGTTCGCCGATTCCCGGCATGCCTGATGGCAAACCTGCCGGCGAACGTTGCGTGCAACTCTCGGTCGAAAACCTGTGCAATATTTTCGGCCGCCCCGAGCGCCCGGCAGTCTGTTCCGGCTTCTCTGCAGACATCGAAGTCTGCGGCAGCAGCTCGGAAGAAGCGATCAGGCTGATCGGCTGGTGGGAACAAATGACGGCGGCGTGATGTGTCAAACGAACGGAACTTCAACAATAAGGAATAAGACTATGGGTTCGCTGCATCGTATCGCTGTGTTGTGTGGTTTGACCGCTGTGCTGGCCACCTCGGTTGCCCAGGCGGAAGACTGGAAAGTCGCCAAGAACGAAGACGGCATCAAAGTCTCCCTGAGCGAAGTGCCGGGTTCGGACTACAAGTCCTATCAGGGCGTCGCGCTGATGAAGACCACCGTCGCCAAACTGCGCGCGCTGCAGGAAGACGTCTCCGGTGCCTGCGCCTGGATTCACGAGTGCAAGACCCAGAAATTGCTCAAACACGAAGGCGATCAGAGCTGGACTTACACCCAGTTCAACACGCCTTGGCCAGTCACCCCGCGTGACTCGGTGCTGAAAGTCACCACCGTTGAAGGCGCCGACGGCAGCCTGACCCGTAACCTGGAAGGTCTGCCGAAGTACATTCCGGAAGAAAAAGGCTTCGTTCGTGTTGAACAGGTCAAAGGCTTCTGGAAGTTCGTACCAAAAGGTGATCAGGTTGAAGTGACCTACCAGGTGCACACCGAGCCAGGCGGCAGCGTGCCGGCGATGGTTGCCAACAAGTTCGTGGTCGATGCACCGTTCAACACCCTCAAAGCTCTGAAAGAACGCGCCGAGAAGTAATCAGCCCGCTCTACATAAAACGCCCCGACCGATTCGGGGCGTTTTGTTTTGTAGCTATATTGTGTTTCCAGATATGCGTTGCACGAAATTTTCACAAAGTGTTCCAGACAATTCGCCCGCGCTGTTTGCACGTTGCCGCTGTCTGCTGCCGCTTGAAATGAAACTGTCTGGCGGCGGGGCAGTAATCAATGGCAATGGTGCGAACGATCGTGCAACATTTGCGCACCGCGCACGCCCCGGGGCCTGGAATGGCCAATAGAGGGCAGGGCGCCGCTGTATTTTTGCAACTTTAACTAATGGGTCCTAAAACGACATGGCAAACCCGGACGCCCTGAATCAGCAGCGATCTTCTGCTCGCCTGCTGCAACCGACCGTCAAATCGCATCTGGCCTACACGCTGCTTTGTGCGCTGGTCATGATGGTGATGTTTTCCGTGCTGCGCCTCGCGCTGCTGGTCTACAACCGCGAGATGATCCTCGATACCCCGGCCTCGACCTTCCTCGAAGCTTTCGCCAACGGCCTGCGTTTCGACCTGCGCCTGGTGGTTTACCTGTGCATTCCGTTGGTACTGGCGCTGTTCAGCGCACGGGCCATGGCAGCACGCGGTTTCTTCCGTCTGTGGCTGACCATCGCTTCGAGCATCGCGCTGTTCCTCGGCCTGATGGAGATGGACTTCTACCGCGAGTTCCACCAGCGCCTTAACGGTCTGGTGTTCCAGTACGTGAAAGAAGACCCGAAAACCGTGATGAGCATGCTCTGGTACGGTTTCCCGGTGGTGCGTTATCTGCTGGCGTGGGTCGTCGGCACGGTGATTCTGACCCTGGCGTTCAAAGGCGCTGATCGTGCAACGCGTCCGCGCGGGCCGTTCAGCGGCGGTACCGTCAGCAGCCGTCAGGTGGCGCCGTGGTACACCCGCGCTGCGGTATTCGTGGTGTGCCTGTTGATCTGCGTGGTTGCCGCGCGTGGCACCCTGCGTCAGGGCCCGCCAATGCGTTGGGGTGATGTCTACACCACCGATTCCAACTTCGCCAACCAGCTCGGCCTCAACGGTACGCTGTCGCTGATCGCCGCTGCGAAAGACCGCATGGGCGAAGACCGCGACAACATCTGGAAAGCCACACTGCCGCAAGAAGAAGCGCAGAAAGTGGTGCGCGAGATGTTGGTGATGCCGGACGACAAACTGGTCGACGCTGATATTGCCGCCGTGCGCCGTGATTACACGCCGCCGGCCGACAAGACCCTGCCGATCAAGAACGTTGTCGTGATCCTGATGGAAAGCATGGCCGGTCACTCGGTCGGTGCATTGGGCGCGCCGGGCAACATCACGCCGTACCTCGACAAACTGTCGAAGGAAGGCCTGCTGTTCGACCGTTTCTTCTCCAACGGCACGCACACCCACCAGGGTATGTTCGCGACCATGGCCTGCTTCCCGAACCTGCCGGGTTTCGAATACCTGATGCAGACCCCGGAAGGCAGCCACAAACTGTCCGGCCTGCCGCAGTTGCTCAGCGCGCGTGACTACGACGACGTCTATGTCTACAACGGTGACTTCGCCTGGGACAACCAGTCGGGTTTCTTCAGCAACCAGGGCATGACCAACTTCGTTGGCCGTAACGATTTCGTCGATCCGGTGTTCTCCGATCCTACGTGGGGCGTGTCCGACCAGGACATGTTCGATCGCGGTCTGGTCGAGTTGAAGGCACGTGAAAACGGCAAGCCGTTCTATGCGTTGCTGCAAACCCTGTCCAACCACACGCCATACGCCTTGCCGTCGCCATTGCCGGTCGAGCGCGTCACCGATCGTGGCAGCCTCAACGAACACTTGACCGCCATGCGTTACTCCGACTGGGCATTGGGTCAGTTCTTCGAGAAGGCGCGCAAAGAGCCGTACTTCAAGGAAACCCTGTTCGTCATCGTCGGTGACCACGGTTTCGGCAATGAGCGTCAGATCACCGAAATGGATCTGGGTCGCTTCAACGTGCCGATGCTGATGATCGCGCCGGGCATCCAGGAGAAGTTCGGCACCCGTGACCACACCGTGGGCACACAGATCGACATCGTGCCGACCATCATGGGTCGCCTCGGTGGCGAAGTGCGTCACCAGTGCTGGGGCCGTGACCTACTCAACCTGCCGGAAGGCGACACTGGTTTCGGTGTGATCAAACCGTCGGGCAGCGAGCAGACCACTGCCATCGTCACCGCAGACCAGATTCTGGTACTGCCGAAAGACAAGGACATGTCGGCGAAGGTCTATCAGTACCAACTGGGCGCCACCCCAAGTGCCGAGGTTATTCCGGATGCACCACGCGCTGCCGAGTTGAAACACAAACTCGAAGCGTTCCTGCAAACGGCGACCAAGAGCCTGATGGACAACACCGCCGGTGTGATTAACGGCAAGCCGGACTAAGCGCTATAAAGTAAAAGTCCGCGCAATAAAAAAGAGGCCCTGAAAAGGGCCTCTTTTTTTTTGCCGGCTAGAGGGTTATATCCGACCCAGTAGCAACAGCACCAACAGCACGACCAGCACCACACCGATGATGCCCGACGGACCATAACCCCAACTTCTGGAGTGCGGGAAGACCGGCAGACCACCGATCAGCAACAGGATCAGGATAATGATAAGAATTGTGCCCATGTCGATTTCCTTGTTGAGAGAGTTCGAGAAGTCTTGGTGTTCAAGGGGCGACTGGAGACTAAGTAATTCCAGACGGCTTACAAAATCCGACTGGTGCGAATGAAAGAAAATTCAATGTTTTTTTAATGTATTTAGATTTCAGGCTTATTTCCTTTAAGGCCAAAGATCAAAAGATCGCAGCCTTCGGCAGCTCCTACAGGAATTCGTGTACGGCGCGATCTTTTGATCCTCCATTCAGCAACTTGATGGAGCGTGGGCGCACACACAACCTTCGCTACACTCCGCGCATCTTCCCCAGAACAACAAGGCTGTGTGCTATGCAAAATCGCATGATGATCACTGGCGCGGGCTCAGGCCTGGGTCGCGAAATCGCGCTGCGCTGGGCGCGTGAAGGCTGGCAACTGGCCTTGTCCGACGTCAGCGAACCCGGCCTGCAGGAAACCCTGAAAATGGTGCGCGAGGCGGGCGGCGACGGCTTCATCCAGCGCTGCGATGTGCGTGATTACAGCCAACTCACAGCCTTCGCACAGGCTTGCGAAGAAAAACTTGGCGGCATCGACATCATCGTTAACAACGCCGGCGTCGCGTCAGGCGGTTTCTTCAGCGAACTGTCGCTGGAAGACTGGGACTGGCAGATCGCGATCAACCTGATGGGTGTGGTCAAGGGTTGCAAAGCGTTCCTGCCGCTGCTCGAACAAAGCAAAGGCAAGATCATCAACATCGCCTCGATGGCCGCGCTGATGCAGGGCCCGGCAATGAGCAACTACAACGTCGCCAAGGCTGGTGTCGTGGCGCTTTCGGAAAGTCTGTTGATCGAACTGGCACAACAAGAAGTCGGCGTGCATGTGGTCTGTCCTTCGTTCTTTCAGACCAACTTGCTTGATTCTTTCCGTGGCCCGACCCCGGCAATGAAGGCGGCGGTCGGCAAGTTGCTGGAGAGTTCGCCGATTACCGCAGCGGACATCGCCGATTACATTTACCAGCAAGTCGCTGCCGGCGAATTCATGATCCTGCCTCACGAACAAGGGCGCATGGCGTGGGCGATCAAGCAGAAAAACCCGCAACTGCTCTACAACGAAATGACCTCGATGGCGGAGAAAATGCGCGCCAAGGCCAAACAGAACAACGGCTGACCTTGCCCGCCGCGGATTGCGTCGTTAGGGTGGCCGCAATGGTCACCCTGTCGAGACGCGTCAATGCTCAATTACTTGTGGTTCTTCCTCGCGGCGTTGTTTGAAATCGCCGGTTGTTACGCTTTCTTCATGTGGCTGCGTCAGGGCAAAAGTGCGTTGTGGGTGATCCCGGCGTTGCTCAGCCTGACGTTGTTCGCGTTGTTGTTGACCCGTGTTGAAGCCAACTATGCCGGTCGCGCCTACGCCGCTTATGGCGGGATCTACATCGTCGCGTCGATTGGCTGGCTGATGGTGGTCGAGCGGGTTCGTCCGTTGGGTTCGGACTGGATCGGCGTGGCGCTGTGCGTGATCGGCGCCAGCGTGATTCTGTTCGGGCCGCGGTTTTCGGCTGCCTGAATCATCGATTTGTCGGAAGCGTCTGACAGCCAAGGGCTTGGCAAGCTGTAGGGCAAGACTGAATTGCCGGCCACACATTGTGGCGCGCCGGCAAGCCGCGCATCTTCAGGGTTTGCCACCCCCTGAAGGACGAACCTCATGCTTGTACTCAGCCGTGTTGTCGGTGAGTTGATTTCCATCGGCGACGATATTTCCCTGCGCGTGCTGTCCGTCAACGGCTCCAGCGTGCGCTTTGGCGTCGAAGCGCCGAAGAAGGTCAATGTGCACCGCGCCGAAGTCTATGAACGAATCCAGCGCAAGCAGGCCCGCGAAGGGGCCCGCTGAGAAATTCAGTCGAATAGATGCTTGGGCACGTCGTGCTTGAGCATCAACTGGCACTGCTCGCTTTCCGGGTCGAAGACGATCAACGCCTGGCCTTTGGTCAGCGCCTGACGTACGCGCAGCACGCGGGTTTCCAGCGGCGTGTCATCGCCGTTGTCGGTGCCGTCGCGGGTGACAAAATCTTCGATGAGGCGGGTGAGGGTGTCGACTTCAAGAGCGTCGTAAGGGATGAGCATGGGCACCTCGGCTGAATCAATGTCGGGATGCTACGGCGATTGCCGGTTGGCTGCCAGTTTTGTGTTGACCGCACCGGCCTCATCGCGAGCAAGCTCAGCTCCTACAGGAAACGCGGTCAACTGTAGGAGCCGAGCTTGCTCGCGAAGGCGGCCTAATGGTCACATTAATTGTCGGAACGCTGCCCCACCAGACTATCCACCGGCGGCACCCGCGTTTCGCTCTCCATCTGCGTGTCATGTTCAATCTGATGACTGAAGCGATCCAGCGAAGCATTCGCCGGCGCCGCATCACTGGCAAACACCGGTGGGCTCAAGATGTACGCGCCCAACAATCGGCTCAGCGCGGCCAGACTGTCGATGTGCGTACGCTCATAACCATGTGTCGCATCACAACCAAACGCCAGCAGAGCGGTACGAATATCGTGCCCGGCGGTGACCGCCGAATGCGCATCGCTGAAGTAATAGCGGAACAAATCGCGCCTTACCGGTAACTCGTTTTCACTGGCCAGCCGCAACAAGTGTCGCGACAGATGATAGTCATACGGCCCGCCGGAATCCTGCATCGCCACGCTCACTGCGTGTTCGCTGGAATGCTGTCCCGGCGCGACCGGCGCAATGTCGATGCCGACAAATTCACTGACGTCCCACGGCAATGCCGCCGCCGCGCCACTGCCGGTTTCTTCGGTGATGGTGAACAGCGGATGGCAATCAATCATCAATTCCTGACCGCTGTCGACGATGGCTTTCAGCGAAGCCAAAAGCGCAGCAACGCCAGCCTTGTCATCGAGGTGACGGGCGCTGATGTGGCCGCTTTCGGTGAACTCCGGCAGCGGGTCAAACGCCACCACATCGCCAACGCTGATGCCCAGCGAATCGCAATCGGCCTTGGTCGCGCAGTAGGCGTCCAGACGCAATTCGACGTGATCCCAACTGATCGGCATTTCATCCACGGCGGTGTTGAACGCATGCCCGGACGCCATCAACGGCAACACACTGCCGCGAATCACGCCGTTGTCGGTGAACAGGCTAACCCGGCTGCCCTCGGCAAAACGGCTCGACCAGCAACCGACGGGGGCGAGGGTCAGGCGACCGTTGTCTTTCACCGCGCGGACGGCGGCGCCGATGGTGTCGAGGTGCGCGGAGACTGCGCGGTCAGGGCTGTTTTTCTTGCCCTTGAGCGTGGCGCGAATGGTGCCGCGCCGGGTCATTTCGAACGGGATGCCGAGTTCTTCGAGACGCTCGGCGACGTAACGCACGATGGTGTCGGTGAAACCGGTCGGGCTGGGAATGGCGAGCATTTCCAGGAGGACTTTTTGCAGGTAGTTGAGATCCGGTTCGGGGATTTGTGGGGTCATGGAAACTCCTGATGGGTTGAGCACTGATCGTTCCCACGCTCTACGTGGGAATGCAGCCCGGGACGCTCTGCGTCCCAAATGGACGCGGAGCGTCCGGTGAGGCGTTCCCACGCAGAGCGTGGGAACGATCAGGAAGGGGTTAAATGGCCGGCTGACTGTGCGGAAACAACAAATCAACAAACCGCTCAGCCGTCGGCTGCGGTTCATGATTGGCCAGCCCGGCGCGTTCGTTGGCCTCGATAAACACGTATTCCGGCTGATCCGCCGCCGGCACCATCAAGTCGAGGCCAACCATTGGAATGTCCAGCGCCCGCGCCGCACGCACCGCCGCGTCGACCAGTGTCGGATGCAGAATCGCCGTGACGTCCTCCAGCGTGCCACCGGTGTGCAGATTCGCAGTACGGCGCACGAACAAATGTTCACCCGCCGGCAAAACACTGCTGTAGTCATACCCGGCTGCATGCAAGGTGCGCTGGGTTTCGTGATCCAGTGGAATCTTGCTCTCGCCACTGGTGGCCGCTTGCCGGCGTCGACTTTGCGCCTCAATCAACGCGCCAATCGAATGCTGACCATCGCCAACCACTTCCGCCGGTTTGCGAATCGCTGCCGCGACCACTTCAAAACCGATCACCAGAATTCGCAGATCGAGGCCTTCGTGGAAGCTCTCCAACAGCACTCGGCTATCAAATTGTTTCGCCGCTTCGATAGCCTGCTGCAGCTCTTCGATATTCTGCAAATCCACCGCAACGCCCTGGCCCTGTTCACCGTCGAGCGGCTTGACCACCACCCGTTGATGCTCATCGAGAAAGGCCAGATTGTCGTCGGCATTGCCCGCCAGTTGCTGCGACGGCAGATTCAGACCGGCCGCTTTCAGTACTTTGTGGGTAAGGCTTTTGTCCTGACACAGACTCATGCTGATCGCGCTGGTCAGGTCGCTCAGCGATTCACGGCAACGAACGCGACGGCCGCCATGGCTGAGCGTAAACAACCCGGCGTCGGCGTCATCCACCTGCACGTCAATGCCGCGCCGATGCGCCTCTTCAACGATGATCCGCGCATACGGATTGAACTGCGCTTCCGGGCCCGGGCCGAGAAATAGCGGCTGATTGATGCCGTTTTTGCGTTTGATCGCGAAAGTCGACAGGTTGCGAAAACCAAGCTTGGCGTAGAGGTTTTTCGCCTGACGGTTGTCGTGCAACACCGACAGATCGAGATAGCTCAACCCGCGACTCATAAAGTGCTCGACCAGATGACGCACCAGCACTTCGCCGACACCCGGCCGCGAGCATTGCGGATCAACCGCCAGGCACCACAGGCTGCTGCCGTTTTCCGGGTCGTTGAACGCCTTGTGATGATTCAGGCCCATGACGCTGCCGATCACCGCGCCGCTGTCCTCATCCTCGGCCAGCCAATACACCGGGCCGCCCTGATGGTGCGGGGTGAGCAGGGTGGAGTCGATCGGCAACATGCCGCGCGCCTGATACAACAGATTGATCGCCTGCCAGTCCGCCTCGTTCTGCGCCCGGCGAATGCGGAACCCGCGAAACACGCGGGTCGCTTGACGGTAATCGCTGAACCACAAACGCAACGTGTCGGACGGATCGAGAAACAGCTGCGTCGGTTCCAACCCCAGAATCTGCTGCGGCGCAGCCACGTACAGCGCGATATCGCGTTCGCCGGGCTGCTCGTTGAGCAGTTCCTGCGCCAACGACGCCGGGTCAGGAAAGGTGTGGCCGATCAGCAACCGGCCCCAACCGCAATGCACCGCAATCGGCTCGGCGGCGAGTGTGCTGCCGTCTTCAGCCAAACGTGCCTGCAAGCGTTCATAGGACGGGGTCTGACCGCGAATCAGCCGTTGGTTGATGGCCGTGGCGTGGGGTTTCATCGATCAGATTCCTTGTTCACTGAGCCACAGGTTCAGAGCAGCCAGTTGCCACAGTTTCGAACCGCGCAACGGCGTCAGTTGGCCTTGCGGGTCGGTCAGCAATTTATCGAGCATGGCCGGGTTGAACAGGCCGCGATCCTGACTCGGATCGAGCAGCAGTTCGCGCACCCAGTTCAAGGTGTCGCCTTGCAAATGCTTGAGGCCCGGCACCGGGAAATAGCCTTTTTTACGGTCGATCACTTCACTCGGAATGACCCGGCGCGCGGCTTCTTTCAGCACCTGCTTGCCGCCATCCGGCAGCTTGAATTTGCCCGGCACACGGGCCGACAGTTCAACCAGTCGGTAGTCGAGAAACGGCGTACGCGCTTCCAGGCCCCAAGCCATGGTCATGTTGTCGACGCGTTTGACCGGGTCATCGACCAGCATCACCGTGCTGTCCAGACGCAGCGCTTTGTCCACAGCGGCATCTGCGCCGGGCTGTGCGAAATGTTCCTTTACGAAGTCGCCGGCAGCGTCATTCGCGGTCAGCCATTTCGGTTGCACGGTGGCCGCGTAGTCGTCATAACTGCGGTCGAAAAACGCGTTGCGATACGCCGCGTACGGGTCGGCCGCGCCGTCGACTTGCGGGTACCAGTGATAACCGGCGAACAGCTCATCCGCGCCTTGGCCGCTCTGCACCACCTTGCAGTGCTTGGCCACTTCGCGCGACAGCAGATAGAAAGCGATGCAGTCGTGGCTGACCATCGGCTCGCTCATCGCGCGGAACGCGGCGGGCAGTTGCTCGATGATTTCTTTCTCGTCGATACGCAACTGATGATGCTGCGTACCGTAGTGTTTGGCGATCAGATCCGAATACTGGAACTCGTCACCGCGCTCGCCGCCGGCATCTTGAAAACCGATGGAAAAGGTCGACAGATTCTCCACGCCGACTTCGCGCAACAGACCGACGAGCATGCTCGAATCGACACCGCCGGACAGCAGCACGCCGACATCGACGGCGGCACGTTGACGAATCGCCACCGCTTCGCGAGTGCTGTCCAGCACGCGGTCGACCCAGTCTTCCAGCGTCAGATTTTTCTCGTCGTCGTGTGGGCCGTAAGGCAGTGTCCACCAGGTTTTCTGCTCGGTGGTGCCATCGGCTTCAACGCGCATCCAGCTCGCTGGCGGCAGCTTTTCGATGCCAGCCAGCAAGGTGCGCGGCGCAGGCACCACGGCGTGAAAATTCAGGTAGTGATTGAGCGCCACCGGATCGAGGATCGGGTTGATGTCGCCGCCCTTGAGCAGCGCCGGCAGGGCCGAGGCAAAACGCAAACGCTGACCGGTGCGCGATAGGTACAGCGGCTTCACGCCGAGACGGTCACGGGCGATAAACAGACGCTTGGCATCGCGCTCCCAAATGGCAAAGGCGAACATGCCATTGAGTTTCGGCAGCAGCGCTTCGCCCCAGGCGTGGTAGCCCTTGAGCAGCACTTCGGTGTCGCCACCGGAATAGAAGGCATAGCCCAGCGCTTCGAGCTCAGCGCGCAATTCCGGGAAGTTATAGATCGCGCCGTTGAAGGCCAGCGACAGGCCGAGTTGACTGTCGACCATCGGCTGCGCCGAACCGTCCGACAAGTCCATGATTTTCAGGCGACGATGGCCAAGGGCAATCGGCCCTTGAGCATGAAAGCCCCACGCGTCAGGGCCGCGAGGCGCCAGGTGATGGGTGATTCGCTCGATGGCTGCAAGGTCTGCAGGTTGTTGATCAAAACGTAACTCGCCAGCTAATCCGCACATAAAGTCCTTACCGGTTTTTCCGTTGGGGAGGGTATTTCTTCAGCGGCCGACATGGCCGGTACTCAGAAACTGACCCGGTGCGGTTGTGGGAGTTTTAGAACGATGAGTTATAAGCGCACGTATCCGACGATCCGCAAAGCCCCGACGTGCGTCACTTCCCATAACAGCGGATCGAAATCAAATGGCGGTATATAGATATTTTATCGGTACAAAAAACTGTTGAATCACCTGCGTTTCAGCCGTTTTTTTAGGTTTTTTATTTTTCCTCGGTATTGATATGGTCGTCGTTCGAACCCGCAATAAAGGACTATTGCAGATGCCGACCACAGAAATAAAAACGCTGTCTCAAGATCTGACTTTGAACACGTTGCTCGACGCCACTGGCGATCTGGACAGCGCCGAAGCCTTGCAAAAAAACCTGCCCGCTTTTTTGCTGAAATGTTCAGCCACCCAACTCGCGGCGATTGATCGAACCACTCGAGAGTTGCATGCCGTTCAACTGACAGTCGAAAAGGAGCTGGCCACGCTCAAGCCGTTGCACTCCTTTTGTATCGATGAACTGACCGTTGCGCTGCGCCAGAAATGGCCGGTGGATTTCGACGTAGAAAAGGATTTTCTGAGCTTGCCCGGTGCCGATTGCGGCTGCGAGCCGATATCGACAGATGAAAACGGCGTAAAAACCTTTCCGGCGGCTACGCAGACGTTGCTACAGGCCGCCATGCAGAATTTCACCGAAGAGGAAGCCGCCGGCGGTTTTCCCGTCGGCAGTCAGGTCGTCGTACAAAGCACTCCGGGCGGCGTAAGCGGTTTGACTGTGGCGGCTTTTGCCGGGCTATGCCGAGAGCTGGATCTTGGTAAACGCTACCAGGCGCATTTTCAGCAGGTCTTCGGGCCCTTGGAGGGTGACGACAAGGCTGTGGTGCGCAACGCCATGGTTCACGACATTGCGAACATGAAAAAGCTGTCGTTGCAATTGGACACCCAACTCGCCGCCATCAAAAATCACATCACCCCTGCCGGGTTGCAGACTGTGCAAAGGCTAATTGACGCCGAGGGTGTGGTGTCGACGGCAACGCTGCTCTACAACAAACAGACACTGATGATGCAAGGCCTGGAGATTTTCGACAGCTGCGTCTGGGGTGTCGTGGTGTTTTGCGCCCATTCGTTCGAATCGCATCCTCAGGAACCGTGCCTGGTGTATATGGCGGGAGAGCCCGAGCGCGCGTTGTACGAGTACCCGAGCTTCAATGCGTTCAAACAGTACCTGACGCAAAAGTTGAAGGATCGGCGCTACAAGGATTACTTCGCCAACAGCATTGATGAAGATGATAAGGCAGATTTTTTCAAGGCTGTCGCCGATTCCGCTGAGTTGGGATCCATCAAGTCGTTGCCGATCACGGTGCCGCTGTTCGAGTTCATGATGCAAAGTCACGTAGGCAAAATGCAGGTTGATGCACGCAAACTGGCGGTGCCGACCGCCGACATTGATGACGATGCACGCCGCAAACGTCTGCTGGATTTTCTCCAGCTCGGTGTCACCGTTGCCTCCGTAGCAGGATTTTTTGTACCGGTACTCGGCCAACTGATGATGGGCGTTGCGGTAGGGCAATTGCTTGGCGAGGTGTATGAAGGCATCGAGGACTGGCAGCGGGGCGACCAGCAGGAAGCGCTGTCACACCTGCTCAGCGTGGCGGAAAATATTGCACTGATGGGCGTGTTCGCGGGTGGCCAGAAAGTCGTTGGCACGCTCGGACGCGATCTGGTGCGTTCACATCCGGCGTTCTTCGGCCAGTTCACCGCGATTTTCAATCAGGCCGGCAAACCACGGCTGTGGAAACCTGATTTAAGCCCTTACGAGCATGACCTTCCGCGCGGATTCACGCTGGCTGAAGGAACCGAAGAACTGCATCAGATCGGCAGCACGGAGTACGGCCGCGTCGGGCACCGGATCCTTGCGGGCACTTTCGATTCGGCATTGCGTACCTGGCGCCTGCAACACCCTGGACGCCCTGAAGCGTTCTCCCCTGTACTTGAACGTCACGTCGAAGGTGGCTGGCGCACTCCGGCCGAAGACACAGAACAGTGGCGCAGCGCGGCGTATACCCTCAAACGCATCGATCCACAGCTGTGTGATTTTACCGATGCCGAACTGGACATGATGCGCAGGATCAGTGGCGACCGCTACGAAGCGTTGCAGCGTGCCTTGCACGACAATCTGCCGCTGTCATCCCGGCTGCGCGACAGCGTGGAGCGATTGCGTACGGAGCGACGGTTACGCGTGCTCATCGCCGAGCTTGAGCGGGGCGAAACCCACTCAGGGCAACCTGTGCATGAACAGTTGCGTGCGTTGTCGAAGCTGCCCGGCTGGCCCACAGACCGTTACATCGCGGTCACCGATGCCGCGGGCGAAGTCACCGCAACCTATCCTCTCACTGCGGTGCGCGACGATCGTCTCAGTGTGGTGATCACTGAAGATCAATTGGCCGAAGGGCAATTGCTGCAAACGGTGATCGATGGTTTGTATCAGAAGGAAGTCGATGCCTTGCTGGGGGGCAATCCCGGTCGTCAGAACGAACGCGAGATTCTCGCTAAAAAACTCGGCTCACGGCTCAAGGCTGATCGTCCGGCGGTGTTCCAGCGAATGTATGAACGCTATGACCGGATCGAGGCTGACGATGTGCAGAAGCTGCGCAATACGTTTGTCGAGCTGCCGGCGCGCCATGCGCAGCGTCTTATCGATCAAGCGCCGAGTGTCGAGCGTCTGCACCTGCGTTCTAGCGGTCGAGTGCCTGTCGGTCTGGCGCAGAAGGTCAGGGCCGCGACCCATCAGGTACGTGTTGATCGTGCGCTGATCGGGCTTCATTTGCCGGCAATGGCCAACCCGGACACTGAAAAACTGGCCATACAGTTACTGCCCCGTCTGAGCGGCTGGGATGCACAACTGCGGCTTGAGGTACGAGAAAAAACCCTGAAAGGGCCTTTGCTGGAAGCGATTGGTGTCGCGCCGGCGACGCCCTTGAACACCCGCACTTTGGTTAAATCCAATGGCGGGTATGAGGTGTTTGATGGCGACAGCAAATCGCTGGGACGGGTTGAGGCGGGGGCTGACGAGCGCTATCAAGCCATTCTCAAGGCGCTGACTCCTGCGCAACGTGCCGCCGCCGGTTTCCCCGATCCGGTGCCTGCTGATGGGGCTCGACTACGCAACAAGCTGCTTGAAACTGCACTGGACGAGCGCGAGGTGACTGCGCGGATGTTGATCTCCGGCAAGTCTGAGCCGGTTGTTTTCGAGCCGGCTTGTGTGCAGGCCGATCAGGTGATGACGACGACTCATCCGCGAGCATTGCTGCGCAAAGTCTTGAGGCTTTTCCCCAGCTACACCGAGACCCAGGCCAGCCAATTGATCGATCAGTTGGGCAACGACCCGCTGACCCGGGCAACCGGTGTTAAAGCGTTGCGTGAGGATCTGCGCAGCCTGCGCGATGCACTGGAACTCTGGAGCGAGGATGAGCCCGCGATAAGGGCGCTCGGCGGGGATGGGCAAGAGGTGCGTCATAGTCGCAAAGCCACCGCTGAACTGATTGAGGACAGTTTTCGGCGACTCTTGTGGGTCAGAGACGCCAATGGCCAACCCGTTTGTACCTTGAATCTGGACGGCATGCGAGTCGGCAAACTGCCCACCCTGCCACCGGGTCTGAAGTTCGACCACATCAAACGATTGTCGTTGAGGAACATGGAGCAAGGCGACGATATCGCGTATTTCCTTCGCTCGTTCAAGCAAGTTGAAACGCTGGAGCTTGATCGCAATAAGCTCACTCGGCTGCCGGAAATTCTGTCGTTCATGCCTGATCTGGGTCGGTTGAGCCTGGCGGGTAACCAGATCAGGCTGACCGAGCAGACGCTGTTGAAGCTGAGCCAGTTGCGCACGCTTCACAGTTTGAATCTGAGCGGCAATCCGCTGGGGGCAACCCCGGATGTCAGTCATATGTTGAAATTGCGCTCTCTGGCACTGCGCGAGACCGGTGCTACGGAATTGCCCAAAGGTCTGGCACGCTTGCCGGATCCGGACTGGGTGGATTTGCGCAACAACGAAATAAAGGTATTGCCGGATTGGCTCTTCACAACCCCGCGCCGTTTCAGTGAGGCACTTAACCTGCGATTCAATCCACTGTCCGATGTCAGCAACACGCACCTGTCCAATTACCGGGAAAACATCGGCGTCGGCATGGGCTATCTGGATAACGATAATGCCCGTCTCGACGAAAACCAGGCGCGATCGCTCTGGTTCACTGACGGCGCGGGGGAGGACTGGAATCGTCGTAACCGAATCTGGACGGCATTCAAGGATGATCCGAGGGCCGAAGGATTATTCCATTTGCTGGCGGAACTCAGTCATACCGCCGATTCCGAGAAAGCGACCAAAGACATGCATCGGCGGGTCTGGGCAGTACTCGAGGCGGCGGAGCAGCGAGCGCCGTTGTACGAACAGATCCTCGATCTGGCGGCCAATCCGATCAACTGTACGGACAGTGCAGCGATAAACTTCAGTCATCTGGAAATCGCCGTTGAAGTCGACAGGGTGATCAGCCCTGCTGAAGGTCGGGTAAATGGTGCCAAACCCCTGATCAAACTCGGCCGTGGTCTGTTCCGTCTGGATCAGTTGAACCAGATCGCTCAAGAACATGCCGACAAGAATCCGACCGCCGATCCTTTGGAGGTCAACCTCGCGTATCGCACCGGTCTCGCCGATGACCTGGATCTGCCGGGGCAGCCGCGGTTCATGCGTTATGCATTACTGGGCGGTGTGACCCGTGCTGATCTGGACATTGCGAAGAACAGGATCATTACGGCTGAAGCTTCAGCGCAGTGGGTGACGTTCCTGCAGCGCCAGTCATTCTGGTGCGATTACCTCAAACGCACGTTCAGTCGCCAGTTCTCCAATATTGACGAGACGTTTTCACCGCAGCTGGATGCCGTATTTGAACAGGCGAGCACACTCAGTTCCGCCGATTATCTCAGTCAGATGGATGCGATCAGGTTCCAGCGGGAGCTGGCTGAGGAAGCTGTGCTGACACGCCTGACCGACGATGCGATACGTTTGGTTAATCTGGGGATCTGCGCCTTGCCCCAAGGGTAAAAGCTACTTGCCGCGAATCAGACGGCGCAGAGCAAAGCGATTGGGATGGCACGCCTCAGCGACACTTCGCGGCAGCGGCAACGGTTCGTTGTCGAGCCAGGCGGCGAGCAATTCACCCGACAGCGGTGCGGTGATCAGACCGCGAGAACCGTGGCCGCTGTTGACGTAGAGCCCGTCAAGCCACGGGCAGGCCACGTCCGGAACCTGGCGGGCATCTTTGGCTAACGTGGCGTATGCCTGATCGAACGCTTCGCGGTCGGCGAGGGGGCCGACGATCGGCAAATAGTCGGGGCTGGTGCAGCGGAATGCGGCGCGGCCCTGAAGGTTTTCGACAGGCTGTTCGCTGATGTGCAGACGCGACACGAGGTCGCTGGAGATTTCTTCGAGCATCGCCAGATTGCCTTCGTGTTCGGCGATGGTCGGGGTCAGGTCGTCGCTGTTGAAATCGAAGCTCGCCCCGAGGGTATGTTCGCCCAAACGTGCCGGGGCGACGTAGCCTTCGGCGCAAACCACGGTAGTCAGGGCCTGGCTTTCTGCGGTCTCGGCAAGGCGAGTGATTTGTCCGCGAATGCGCTTGAGCGGCAGCTCGGCACTTTGCGCAAAACGTTTGATCTCGGCGGCGCCGGCCAGCACCACGACCGGTGCGCTAGCCAGTAAGCGGTCACCGTCGAAGGCTTGCCACTGATCGTCGACTTTGCGCAGTTCCAGTACGTCACGATGGCTGAGCAGTTCGATGTTCGGCTGCGCGGCTTGCGCCTGACACAGCGCCGGTGGATGCACCCAGCCGCCCTCGGGATAGTACAAACCGCCGTGGGCCAAAGCGATGCCGGCGCGGTGTTGCGCTTCGGGCTGGTCGAGCCATTGCAGTAAATCTTCGGGGAAGGCTGCGGCTAATTGCGCGTGGCGCTCGGCTTCCTTGGCATTGAACGCCAGTTGCAGCACGCCGCAATCGTCCCAATCGGTGCCGCGTTGCAGGGTTTCCAGCAAGCGACGGGTGTAGCCGAAACCGCTGACGATCAATTGCGATAACGCGGTGCCGTGGGCGGAGAGCTTCAGATACAGCACGCCCTGCGGATTGCCCGAGGCTTCTTGCGCCACGCCATCGTGGCGCTCCAGCAGACTGACTTGCCAACCGCGTGCGGCGAGGCTTGAAGCCGTGGCGCATCCAGCGAGACCGGCGCCGATTACTAGTGCACGACGTTCGCCTGTCACTGGGGCAGGGCGGGCGAACCACGGCTTTTCCGGGGCGGGTGGCGCAACGTCTGACGGCCAACCGAGGAACTCGCCACGCAGAATTTCCCACTTATGGCCAATGCCCGGCGTGCGTTTCATTTTGAAGCCGGCGGCGTTGAGCAAACGGCGCACCCAACCGGTACTGGTGAAGGTGCTGATGGTCGAGCCGGGTGCCGCGAGTCGTGCCAGTTCGACGAACAGTTCCGCCGTCCACATGTCGGGGTTTTTCGCCGGGGCGAAACCGTCGAGAAACCATGCGTCGATCTGTGCATCGAGTTGCGGCAGTTGCTCCAGTGCATCACCGATCAACAGGGTCAGCGTCACGCGACCGTCGGCCAGGGTGATGCGCTGAAATCCTTGATGGATGGCTACGTAATGCTTGAGTAATTGATCGGCCAACGGTTTGAGTTCTGGCCACAAGGCCAATGCCCGTTGCAGATCGGCCGGGCTCAACGGGTATTTTTCGACGCTGACAAAATGCAACCGCGCCCCGGCCACGGCGTGTTGTTCGAACAACTGCCAGGCACAGAGAAAATTCAGCCCGGTGCCAAAACCGGTTTCGCCGATAACCAGACGACCGCTTGCCGGCAGCGCAGCAAAACGCTCGGCCAGGCGGTTTTGTTCGAGGAACACATAACGGGTTTCATCCAGACCGGACTTGTCGGAAAAATACACGTCATCAAACACTCGCGAACGCGGGCGTCCCTGTTCATCCCAATCGAGTTGGGCGTGGGGCAATACGGGTTTCATGGCAGGCTCGGCAACGTCAAGGCGGCCATTCTAGCCGATCGGGCGAGGGGTGCTTGATCCATGGCAAGGTCTGATCCAGGGGGCCATGGAAAATGTCAAAAGATCGCAGCCTTCGGCAGCTCCTACAGGGTGGATTGCATTCCAGTGTAGGAGCTGGCGCAGGCTGCGATCTGTTCAGAGGTTGTCATCATCCGCTAGTCTTGCTGAACCCTGGAAGGAGCCGTCCAATGTTTGAATCCGCTGAAATCGGTCACGCCATCGACAAAGACACCTACGAGGCCGCCGTCCCGGCACTGCGTGAAGCGCTGCTGGAGGCCCAGTTCGAGTTGCAGCAACAGAAGCGTTTCCCGGTGATCATTTTGATCAACGGCATCGAAGGCGCGGGCAAGGGCGAGACGGTCAAGTTGCTCAACGAGTGGATGGATCCGCGCCTGATCGAGGTGCGCACTTTCGACCAACAGAGCGACGAAGAACTCTCGCGGCCACCGGCCTGGCGTTACTGGCGGATGCTCCCGGCCAAAGGGCGGATGGGGATTTTCTTTGGCAACTGGTACAGCCAGATGCTCCAGGGGCGGGTGCACGGTTTGTTCAAGGATCCACGCCTGGATCAAGCGATCGCTGGCGCCGAGCGTCTGGAAAAGATGCTCTGCGATGAAGGCGCGCTGATCTTCAAATTCTGGTTTCACCTGTCAAAAAAGCAGATGAAGGCGCGACTCAAAGCGTTGGCCGACGATCCGCTGCACAGCTGGCGCATAAGCCCGCTCGACTGGCAGCAATCGGAGACCTACGACAAATTCGTCAAATACGGCGAGCGCGTGCTGCGCCGCACCAGTCGCGATTACGCGCCGTGGCATGTGATCGAAGGCATGGACGCCAACTACCGCAGTCTGGCCGTCGGCAAGATTCTCCTTGAAGGTTTGCAAAGTGCGCTGAAACGCCCGGACGTGCATCCCCACGATGTCAGCGCCGCGCCGCTGGGCACACCGGTTGATCATCTGAACCTGCTCGACAGCCTCGACCTGACCCAGCGTCTGGACAAGAAAGATTACGAAGAGCAACTGATCACCGAACAGGCGCGCCTGTCCGGGCTGATGCGCGACAAACGCATGCGTCGCCATGCGCTGGTCGCGGTGTTCGAAGGCAACGATGCGGCGGGCAAGGGCGGGGCGATCCGTCGGGTCGCGGCGGCACTCGATCCGCGCCAATACAACATCGTGCCGATTGCCGCGCCGACCGAAGAGGAGCGTGCGCAACCGTACCTTTGGCGTTTCTGGCGACATATTCCGGCGCGCGGCAAATTCACCGTGTTCGACCGTTCGTGGTACGGCCGAGTGCTGGTGGAGCGCATTGAAGGTTTCTGCACACCGGCGGACTGGCTGCGTGCGTATGGCGAGATCAATGACTTCGAGGAGCAGTTGGCCGACGCCGGGGTGATCGTCGTCAAGTTCTGGCTGGCGATCGACAAGGACACGCAGATGGAGCGTTTCCAGGAGCGTGAAGAGATCCCGTTCAAGCGCTTCAAGATCACCGAGGACGACTGGCGCAACCGCGACAAGTGGGACGATTACCGTGCCGCCGTCGGCGATATGGTCGATCGCACCAGTTCCGAAATCGCGCCGTGGACGTTGGTTGAGGCCAATGACAAGCGCTGGGCGCGAGTGAAAGTGCTGCGCACGATCAACCGCGCGCTCGAAGACGCGTTCGAGAAATCCGACAAGCACGCGAAAAAGCACAAGGACTGAACCGATGGACACGCATACGCGGGGTGAATGATTGTCGCAGTCGGCAATGGGGTGGACTTATGCTCGGTTCACTCTCAACCGACAACAACAATGAGGTATGCCATGCGTGAAGTGGTGATCGTCGACAGCGTGCGGACTGGCCTGGCCAAATCCTTTCGCGGCAAGTTCAACCAGACCCGCCCCGATGACATGGCGGCACACTGCGTCAACGCGCTGCTGACGCGCAATGACATCGACCCGGCCAGCGTCGAGGATTGCATCGTCGGCGCCGGCTCCAACGAAGGCGCGCAGGGCTACAACATCGGCCGCAACGTCGCGGTACTCTCGCGTCTGGGCACCGGCACCGCCGGCATGACGCTCAACCGTTTCTGCTCGTCGGGCTTGCAAGCGATTGCGATTGCCGCCAACCAGATCGCCTCGGGTTGCAGCGACATCATCGTCGCCGGCGGTGTCGAGTCGATCAGCCTGACGATGAAAAGCGTCAACACCGATCACCTGATCAATCCGCTGCTCAAGCAACAGTCGCCGGGCATCTATTACACGATGGGCCAGACTGCCGAAGTGGTTGCGCGACGTTATGGCGTCAGCCGTGAAGCGCAGGATCGCTATTCGTTGCAGAGCCAGATCCGCACCGCGCAGGCGCAGGCGGCCGGGCTGTTCAACGATGAAATCGTGCCGATGTCGGTGAAGTATCGCGTTGAAGACAAGAACACTGGCGAAGTGCAAATTCTCGACGGCGTGGTTGATCGCGATGACTGCAACCGTCCGGACACCACTTATGAAAGCCTCGCCGGGTTGAAACCGGTGTTCGCTGAAGACGGTTCGGTGACGGCGGGCAACTCGTCGCAATTGTCGGATGGCGCGTCGATGACGCTGGTGATGAGTCTGGAAAAAGCCCTGCAACTGGGGCTGAAGCCGAAAGCGTTTTTCCGTGGGTTTACCGTGGCCGGTTGCGAGCCGGACGAGATGGGCATCGGCCCGGTGTTCTCGGTGCCGAAACTGCTCAAGGCGAAAGGTTTGCAGGTGGCGGACATTGATCTGTGGGAACTCAATGAGGCGTTCGCTTCGCAGTGCCTGTACAGCCGTGATCGGCTGGAGATCGATAACGACAAGTACAACGTCAACGGTGGCTCGATTTCAATTGGTCACCCGTTTGGCATGACCGGTTCGCGGCAGGTCGGGCATCTGGTGCGGGAGTTGCAGCGGCGTAATTTGCGTTACGGGATTGTGACGATGTGCGTGGGCGGCGGGATGGGTGCGACGGGGTTGTTTGAGGCGGTGCGCTGAACCCTGAAAGATTTGTTGATTGATCGACCGCTATCGCGAGCAGGCTCACTCCTACAATTGGAATGCATTCCCCTGTAGGAGTGAGCCTGCTCGCGATGGCATCAACCGGATATCCGGTTGGAATCCAGCCCCTGCATCCGCGCAATATAAGCCTGAATTTCCTTCTCAATCTGCTCGGCACTCTCAAACGGCCCCTCAAGGGTGTTTTCCCGAGTGCTGAAATACAGTTCACCATTGACCCGGCACACGCGGTCGCTGCGAAAGTGCGTGGCGGGGGCGTTGTCTTGGGCGCGCATGCCTAACATGATCGGTCTCCTTGGCTGAGGCGCTGAACGGGATCCAATCAGCTTATGCCTGAAGCACTTAACTCGCGCGGCCAGCCGATCAACGGCAGCGCGTCAATTTAATGCTGCGACCTGCACAGTTTCATTCACGTCCTGGCCCCAACTGTCCCTGTGTCGCGCCCGGCGGCACGCCTAGAATGAGCGCACTTGTCAGCAGGCTTTTGGGGTTCGCATGCACATTTCATCCGGTCGCTGGGTTTACGGCTTGTTCCTGGCGCTGCTGACCGCGTTTCTGTGGGGCATCCTGCCGATCAAACTCAAACAGGTGTTGCTGGTGATGGATCCCGTCACGGTGACCTGGTTTCGCTTGATGGTGTCCGGCAGTTGCCTGTTCATTTATCTGGCCGCGGTCAAACGCCTGCCGAGCCGCAAAGTGCTGGGGCCCAAGGGTGGCTGGCTGGTGCTGATGGCGGTGCTTGGCCTGGTCGGCAACTACGTGCTGTATCTGATGGGCCTCAACCTGCTGAGCCCCGGCACCGCGCAACTGGTGGTGCAGATGGGCCCGATCATGTTGCTGATCGCCAGTCTGTTTGTGTTCAAGGAGCGTTTCAGCATTGGCCAGGGCATCGGGTTGTTGGTGCTGCTGGTCGGTTTTGTGCTGTTTTTCAATCAGCGTCTGGCGGAGTTGCTGACCTCGCTGTCGGATTACACCGCCGGCGTGTTGTTGGTGCTGCTGGCGTCGACGGTCTGGACGTTTTACGCGCTGGGTCAGAAGCAATTGCTGACGGTGTGGAATTCGTTGCAGGTGATGATGGTGATCTACCTGTTCTGCGCGTTGTTGCTGACACCATGGGTGCACCCGCTCGAAGCGCTGGAGCTGAGTCCGTTGCAGGGTTGGTTGCTGCTGGCGTGCTGCATGAACACGTTGATTGCCTATGGCGCGTTCGCCGAAGCGCTGGCGCATTGGGAGGCATCGCGGGTCAGTGCGACGTTGGCGATTACGCCGTTGGTGACGTTTGGCGCGGTGGCGATTGCGGCAGGGATCTGGCCGGAGTACGTGCATGCCGAGCAGATCAATGGACTTGGGTATGGCGGGGCGGTGTTGGTGGTGTTGGGCTCGGCGCTGGTGGCGTTGGGGCCGTCGTTGATTGCCGGGCTCAAGGCGCGGCGGATGAAGATTGCGGCCAGTTAGACCGCGTCGCCTCCATTCGCGAGCAGGCTCGCTCCCACAATTGACCGCGATCCCATGTCAGGAATGCGATCGAATGTGGGAGCGAGCCTGCTCGCGAAGACTGACTCACAGGCGCTGAAAATCTCAGCCCTTGGCCCCAGCCTCAATCATATTCTCCGGCCGCACCCACGCATCAAACTCTTCATCGGTCAGATAGCCCAACGCCAACGCCGCCTCACGCAACGTCAGCCCCTCGCTATAAGCCTTCTTGGCTATTTCCGCCGACTTGTCATAACCAATGTGCGGGTTCAGCGCCGTAACCAGCATCAACCCACGCTCCAGATGCCGCGCCATGACTTCCGCATCCGGCTCCAGCCCGGCAATGCAGTGCTGCTGGAAGTTGCTGCAGCCATCGCCAAGCAGGCGGATCGATTGCAGCAGGTTGTGGATGATCACCGGTTTGTACACGTTCAACTGTAGGTGACCCTGACTGGCGGCGATGCCGATCGTCACGTCGTTGCCCAGCACCTGACAGGCCAGCATCGACAGTGCCTCGCACTGCGTCGGATTGACCTTGCCCGGCATGATCGAGCTACCCGGTTCGTTCGCGGGTAGACGCACTTCGGCAAAACCGGCGCGTGGGCCGGAGCCGAGCAACCGTAGGTCGTTGGCGATTTTCATCAGCGCCACGGCGAGGGTTTTCAGCGCACCGGAGAGGCTGGTCAGCGGTTCGTGGCCGGCGAGGGCGGCAAACTTGTTTGGCGCGGTGACGAAGGGTAGGCCCGACAGCGCCGCCAGTTCGGCAGCAATCGCTTCACCAAAACCGTGCGGCGAATTCAACCCGGTGCCGACCGCGGTGCCGCCCTGTGCCAGTTCACACACCGCTGGCAGCGCGGCACGGATCGCCCGTTCGGCGTAATCCAGTTGCGCGATAAAACCGGACAATTCCTGACCGAAGGTGATCGGCGTCGCGTCCATCATGTGCGTGCGCCCGGTTTTCACCAGTTTCATGTGCCGCGCGGCGAGTTCGGCGAGGCCACCGGACAGCTCGGCAATCGCCGGCAGCAGTTGTTCCTGCACGGCTTGCGCGGTGGCGATGCTCATGGCGGTGGGGAAACAGTCGTTGGAGCTTTGCGAGCGGTTGACGTGATCGTTCGGGTGCACCGGCGTCTTGCCGCCGCGCGGATTGCCGGCCAGTTCGTTGGCGCGACCGGCGATCACCTCGTTGACGTTCATGTTGCTCTGGGTGCCGCTGCCGGTCTGCCAAACGACGAGCGGGAACTGGTCGTCATGCTGGCCGTCGAGGACTTCGTCGGCGGCCTGTTCGATCAGGCGGGCGATGTCAGCGGGCAGGTCGCCGTTGCGGTCGTTGACCCGTGCCGCGGCTTTCTTGATCAGGGCCAAGGCGTGCAGTACCGGCAGCGGCATGCGTTCCTGACCGATGGCGAAGTTGATCAGCGAGCGTTGCGTCTGAGCCCCCCAGTAAGCATCGTCCGGGACGTCGATCTGGCCCAGGCTGTCGGTTTCGATACGGCTCATCGTGCACACTCCTGTTGGTCTGTTTGCGCAGTTTAGGCCGGGTTCGGCCCGGGTGGTTCCATCGAATCGATTGTTGACCGGTAAAACCCCGCCAATCAAGCGCGGCAAGGCTTGGGGGGTTGAGCCGCAGCGATTTTTAGGCGCAGAATGGTCGCCCTTGGGGTTTTACCTCGCTTTGCTTAAAAGGAAACTCGATGACTCGTCTTCGTGCCATCTGTACCGCGGTTGCACTGGTTTGCGCCAGCGGCCAGGTGCTTGCCGATACCGCCAGCCACAACGCCAGTGCCGAAGCTTTCCTGACACTGGCCCACGCTGACAAACTGGGCACTCCGGTGTACATGCAAGTGCAGCAAATGTTCGCTCAGCGCTTTGAGCAGACCAAAGCCCCTGAAGCTAAAAAAGCCGTGCTGGAAACCTACCAGGCCAAGGCCAACGCCGCGCTGGATCAGGCCATTGGCTGGAACAAGCTGAAGCCGGACATGGTCAAGCTGTACACCACCAACTTCAGCGAATCCGAGCTGAAAGATCTGGTCGCGTTCTACCAGTCGCCACTGGGCAAAAAAGTCCTGGAAAAAATGCCGCAGCTGACTCAGCAATCGGCCCAGATGACCCAGGCCAAACTGGAAAGCGCCGTACCGGTAGTCAACAAGCTGCTGGAAGACATGACCAACGAGCTGGCCCCGAAAGGCGCTGCTCCGGCCAAGAAAAAGCCGTAAGCGGAGTTCGTGATGAGCATGCAACAACGCATCGAATCTACGCTGGGCCTGTTACAGCCTGAGCATCTGCAAGTGCTGGATGAAAGCCACATGCACAGTCGCGGGTTGCAGACCCACTTCAAGGCAGTGGTGGTCAGCGCGCAGTTCGAAGGCCTGAACCGGGTCAAGCGCCACCAGAAAGTCTACGGCACGCTCGGCGAGCTGATGGGCGAGTTCCATGCGTTGGCGCTGCACACCTACACCCCGCAGGAATGGGCAGAGACCGGCGCCGCCCCGGCATCGCCGACCTGTGCCGGAGGAAAGCAGCGATGAGCTTCAAGCGGAAAGCTGCAAGTAAAAGGCGGGTGTTCTTGGCTTGCCGCTTGAAGCTCGCCGCTTGAAGCTGCTTTTTTGCTAGAATCCGCAACGCGCCGCTCACCCGGCGCGTTTTTTTTTTGCATCCGGTTCACCCTTTGCGAGGGTAGCCACCTGGAGAAATAACCATGACACAACCGATTGTCGTGGCGGCACTGTATAAGTTCGTCACCCTCGAAGATTACGTCAACCTGCGCGAGCCCCTGCTGCAAGCGATGGTCGACAACCAGATCAAAGGCACCCTGCTGATCGCCGAAGAAGGCATCAACGGCACGGTGTCCGGCACTCGCGAAGGCATCGACGGCCTGCTCGCCTGGCTGAAGAACGACCCACGCATGATCGACATCGATCACAAAGAGTCGTACTGCGACGAGCAGCCGTTCTATCGCACTAAGGTCAAACTGAAGAAAGAAATCGTCACCCTCGGTGTCGAAGGCGTCGACCCGAACAAAAAGGTCGGCACTTACGTTGATCCGCAAGACTGGAACGCGTTGATCAGCGACCCGGAAGTGCTGTTGATCGATACGCGCAACGATTACGAAGTGTCGATTGGCACCTTCGAAGGCGCCATTGATCCGAAAACCACCAGTTTTCGCGAATTCCCTGACTACATCAAAGAACACTTCAACCCGGCCGTGCACAAGAAAGTCGCGATGTTCTGCACCGGCGGCATTCGCTGCGAGAAAGCCTCGAGCTACATGCTCAGCGAGGGCTATGAAGAGGTTTACCACCTCAAGGGCGGCATTCTGAAGTACCTCGAAGAGGTGCCGCAGGAAGAAACCAAGTGGCAGGGTGACTGCTTCGTGTTCGACAACCGCGTGACCGTGCGTCACGACCTCAGCGAAGGCGACTACGATCAATGTCATGCCTGCCGCACACCGGTCAGCGTTGAAGATCGCGCCAGCGAGCATTACGTCGCCGGCATCAGTTGCCCGCATTGCTGGGACAAGCTGAGCGAGAAGACCCGCCGCAGCGCCATCGACCGGCAGAAGCAGATCGAACTGGCCAAGGCGCGCAACCAGCCGCACCCGATCGGCTACAACTATAAGCAAGCATCCACCGAGGCTTAATCCATGTCTGCGCGCCTGCTCTATGTGATGGATCCGATGTGTTCGTGGTGCTGGGGTTTTGCTCCAGTGGCCAAGGCATTGGTGGAGCAGGCGCAGGCAGCCGGGGTCGAGCTGCATCTGGTGGTCGGCGGTTTGCGCACCGGCAGCGGCTCGGCGTTGGAGCCGACCACGCGGCGCTACATTCTCGAACACTGGCAAGCGGTCACCGAGGCTACTGGCCAGCCGTTCCAGTTTGACGGCGCGTTGCCCGACGGTTTTGTCTACGATACCGAGCCGGCCTGTCGCGCGATCGTCACCGCGCGCAGCCTCGCGCCGGATTGCGCGTGGACACTGGTCGGACTGATCCAGCACGCCTTCTACGCCGAAGGTCGTGATGTCACTCAAGCCAGCGTGCTGGTGGAACTGGCCGAGCAGGCCGGCGTGCCGCGTATCGAATTTGCTGCGTTGTTCGACCGTGCCGATCAGCACGAAGCCACGTTGGCCGATTTCAATTGGGTGCAGGATCTCGGCATCGCCGGGTTCCCGACCTTGCTAGCCGAGCGTAACGGTCAATTGGCGTTGCTGACCAACGGCTATCAACCGCTCAGCGAACTGTCGCCATTGCTCGGCCGCTGGCTGGAGCGCGCTGCCTGTGCCTGACCTGGCCGATGACACGCCAGCCGTAAAGCGTGTCGACCGGCTAAGCTGGGCAGAAGTCCGGCGATTGGCTCTCACACACAAAAAATCCCTGTGGATCGCTAACGGCGTGGCTGTTCTGGCGACGCTGTGCAGCGTGCCGATTCCGCTGCTACTGCCATTGCTGGTCGATGAAGTCTTGCTCGGCCACGGCGATGCGGCACTGAAAGTCATGAACCATGTGTTGCCCAGCATGTGGCAGCAAGCGGCGGGTTACATCGGCCTGATGCTGGTGGTGACGCTGACGCTGCGTTGCAGCTCGCTGTGCTTTGGCGTGTTGCAGTCGCGATTGTTTGCGCGACTGGCCAAGGACATCGTTTACCGCATCCGCGTACGCCTGATCGAGCGGCTCAAGCGGATCTCCCTCGGTGAATACGAAAGTCTGGGCAGCGGCACGGTGACCACGCACCTGGTCACCGATCTCGATACCCTCGACAAATTCGTCGGCGAAACCCTCAGTCGTTTCCTCGTGGCGATGCTGACCTTGGTCGGCACCGCGAGCATCCTCATGTGGATGCACTGGAAGCTGGCGCTGCTGATTTTGCTGTTCAACCCGCTGGTGATTTACGCCACGGTGCAGTTGGGCAAACGCGTCAAACACCTGAAGAAACTCGAGAACGACAGCACCGCGCGCTTCACCCAGGCGCTGAGCGAAACCCTCGACGCGATTCAGGAGATCCGTGCCGGCAACCGGCAGGGGTTCTTCCTCGGCAGGCTCGGCCTGCGCGCGCAGGAAGTGCGCAATTACGCGGTCAACTCGCAATGGAAAACTGACGCCTCCAACCGCGCCAGTGGTTTGTTGTTCCAGTTCGGTATCGATATTTTCCGTGCGGCGGCGATGCTCACCGTGCTGTTTTCCGACCTGTCGATCGGCCAGATGCTCGCGGTGTTCAGTTACCTGTGGTTCATGATCGGCCCGGTCGAACAACTGCTCAACCTGCAATACGCCTACTACGCCGCGGGCGGTGCGCTGACGCGGATCAACGAGCTATTGGCGCGAGCCGACGAGCCGCAGTATCCCGGCGGCGTCGATCCGTTCAAGGGTCGCGACACCGTCGGTATTCAGGTGCAAGGATTGAGCTTCGGTTACGGCGATGAACTGGTGCTCGATCAGCTCGATCTGTCGATTGCCCCCGGTGAGAAAGTCGCGATTGTCGGTGCCAGTGGCGGCGGCAAAAGTACTCTCGTGCAATTGCTGCTCGGGTTGTACACGCCGCTGTCCGGCACCATCCGCTTCGGCGGATCGACCCAGCAGGAAATCGGCCTCGATACGGTTCGTGAAAACGTCGCGGTGGTGCTGCAGCACCCGGCGTTGTTCAACGACACCGTGCGCGCCAACCTGACCATGGGTCGCACGCGCGACGACGAAGCCTGTTGGCAGGCGCTGGAAATCGCCCAGCTCGAAGCAACCATCCGCGCCTTGCCGGATGGCCTCGACAGCATCGTCGGCCGCTCCGGCGTGCGCCTCTCCGGTGGTCAGCGCCAACGTTTGGCGATTGCGCGGATGATCCTCGCCGAGCCAAAAGTGGTGATTCTCGACGAAGCCACCTCGGCCCTCGATGCCGCCACCGAATACAACCTGCATCAGGCCATGGCGCGCTTTCTCAACGGTCGCACCACGCTGATCATTGCCCACCGTTTGTCAGCGGTGAAGCAGGCCGATCGCGTGTTGGTGTTCGACGGCGGGCAAGTGGCCGAAGACGGCGATCATCAACAACTGATCGCCGATGGTGGTTTGTACGCCAAGCTCTACGGGCATTTGCAGCGCCACTGAGTTATCGGCATCCATGCCGCTTGCCGTGAGCCCAAACGCCTCCTAGTCTAGGAAGGTGGTCTGATCGGAAGGGATGATCAGGCAGTGCCATACAAGGGATCCCATGAAGCAAAAGCGGACGCTCGGAACGCCACGTTTGTTGGGCATCGTCTGGCCTTTCATTGCCGACGTGTTGTTTCAGGCGTTATTGGGCGGTGTCAGTCTTTATGTCCTGTCGGCCGTGCGTGGTTACGTGGCGGGCGAGAGCCTGTGGTCGAAAGGTCAGAAAGACGCCATTTATTACCTCAACCTGTACGCCGACAGTCGTGACGAGGCGATCTTCCTCAAGTATCAGGACGCCATTGCCGTGCCGCAGGGCGGTCATCAATTGCGCGTCGCCCTGGATCGTCAGCCGCCGGATCTGGAATCGGCGCGTGAAGGCATTCTCAAGGGTGGCAACCACCCGGATGACGTCTCCAGCCTGATCTGGCTGTACCTCAATTTTCGTCATTTCAGTTATCTGGAAAGGGCGATCGACCGCTGGACGGTGGGCGATGCCTATCTGGTGGAGCTGGATAACGTGGCTCGCGAGATGCACCACAGCATCACCGAGAACACCGCGTCCGATGCTGATGTTCGCCTCTGGAAAGCGCAGATTTTTGATATCAACGACGGCGTGACGCCGGCGGCCAAAGCGTTCAGTGATGCTTTGGGTGAAGGCTCGCGGGTGATTCTGCGGCTGTTGCTGTTTACCAACCTCGCCACCGCGCTGGGGTTGATCGTGCTGGCGCTGTTGCGCACACGCAAGTTGCTCAAACAACGCCACGCGTTTGCCGAAGCCCTGCAACTGGAAAAAGATCGTGCGCATGTCACGCTGCATTCGATTGGCGACGGGGTGATTACCACCGATGTCGACGGCGCTATCGATTATATGAACCCGGCTGCCGAGGCCCTGACCCACTGGAAAGCCGAGCAGGCTGCCGGGTTGCCGTTGGCGGCCTTGTTCAATTTGCTCGATGACAACGCGCAGGCCGAAGGGCTGACGCTGATCGAACACATTCTCAGCGGCCAGCTCAGTGGTGGCAGCGAACACTCCAAACTGATTCAGCGACTCGACGGCAGCACGGTGTCGGTGACGCTGGTCGGCGCGCCAATCCGTAATGCCGGCAAAGTCAGCGGTACGGTGCTGGTGTTGCACGACATGACCCAGGAGCGGCAATACATCGCCAATCTGTCGTGGCAGGCGACCCACGATGCGCTGACCGGGCTGGCCAACCGCCGCGAGTTCGAATATCGCCTGGAGCAAGCCCTGCACAACCTCACGCGGCAGGGCGGGCGACATGCGCTGATGTTCCTCGATCTCGACCAGTTCAAACTGGTCAACGACACCTGCGGTCACGCGGCGGGCGATGAGTTGTTGCGGCATATCTGCGCGTTGCTGCAATCAGGCCTGCGCGAGGGCGACACCCTGGCGCGGCTGGGTGGCGATGAGTTCGGGATCTTGCTGGAGAACTGCGCGCTGGAGGCAGCGGAGAAGATCGCCGACAGCCTGCGCCAGACCGTGCAGAACCTGCATTTCGTGTGGAAGGGCCGGCCATTTCTGACCACCGTCAGTATCGGCCTGGTGCATGTCGGTCAGACGCCGACCACCCTCGAAGCGTCGCTGCGCGCCGCCGACATGGCCTGCTACATGGCCAAGGAAAAGGGCCGCAATCGGGTGCAGGTCTATCACGCCGACGATTCGGAGCTGTCCCTGCGCTTCGGCGAGATGGCCTGGGTGCAACGCTTGCACATGGCACTGGAGGAAAACCGCTTCTGCCTGTACGCCCAGGAAATCGCTCCGCTGGGCGGCATTCAGGATGGCCGCGCGCACATCGAAATTTTGCTGCGCCTGCATGATGAATCCGGCCGGATGATTCTTCCGGACAGTTTCATTCCGGCCGCTGAACGTTATGGATTGATGAGTCAGTTAGATCGTTGGGTTGTGCAAAACGTATTTAAGGTTATTGCTCAATGTATTGCAGAAGAACATGAAGGCCCGTTGGCGATGTGTGCGATTAATCTGTCAGGCATTACTATAGGAGATGACGCGTTTTTGCACTTCCTGAGGGAACAGTTTGTTAACTATGCCATCCCGCCTGAAATGATTTGTTTTGAAATTACAGAAACCAGTGCTATTTCAAATTTAGGCAGTGCAATACGTTTTATTAATGAACTCAAAGGCTTAGGTTGTTACTTTTCGCTGGATGACTTTTGTGCCGGAATGTCTTCATTCGCTTACTTGAAACATTTACCTGTAGACTTCCTGAAGATCGACGGGAGTTTCGTAAAGGATATGCTGGACGACCCGATTAACCGCGCAATGGTCGAAGTGATCAATCACATCGGGCATGTCATGGGTAAGCAGACAATTGCCGAATTTGTTGAAACAACCCAGATCGAACAAGCCTTGCTTGAGATCGGAGTTGATTACGCTCAGGGTTACGTTATTGAGCGCCCGCAGTTGTTTACCTGTGACAGTTTGCAAAGTCGGCCCGCCAGACCGCAGCCGCTGTTATTCAAAGCGCCTGGCACGTTCCGTTGAAATCTCTTGCCGATCCTTATAATCACAAATCAAAAGGAGCCGAACAGTGATCGACACATTCAACCGAACCGGACCACTCATGGAAGCTGCAAGTTATCCTGCCTGGGCACAACAGCTCATTGAGGATTGCAGCGAGAGCAAGCGCCGGGTTGTCGAACATGAGTTGTATCTGCGCATGCGTGATAACAAGCTCAGCGCAAAAACCATGCGTCAGTACCTTGTCGGGGGCTGGCCGGTAGTTGAGCAGTTCGCGTTGTACATGGCGCAGAACCTGACCAAAACCAAGTTCGCCCGCCACCCGGGTGAAGACATGGCGCGGCGCTGGTTGATGCGCAATATCCGCGTCGAACTCAACCACGCCGATTATTGGGTGCACTGGAGTCGCGCGCACGGTGTCAGTCTCGAAGACCTGCAAGCACAACAAGTGCCGCCGGAACTGCATGCCTTGAGTCATTGGTGCTGGCACACCAGTTCCGCCGATTCGCTGATCGTGGCCATTGCCGCCACTAACTATGCAATTGAAGGCGCAACGGGTGAGTGGTCAGCGGTGGTGTGCTCCACTGGCGTCTACGCCGCCGCGTTCCCGGAAGAGGATCGCAAGCGCGCGATGAAGTGGCTGAAGATGCATGCGCAGTACGATGATGCGCATCCATGGGAAGCGCTGGAGATCATCTGCACGCTGGCGGGGATGAACCCAAGCAAGGCCTTGCAGACCGAGCTGCGTCAGGCGGTGTGCAAGAGCTACGACTATATGTACCTGTTCCTCGAACGGTGCATGCAACTGGAAACGTCCGAGCGTTTGCTGGTAAGCCGTGAGCGCAGGGCGGTAGTTACGCAGTAAAAAATGTTGGAGCGGGCTTGTGTGGCGAGGGGATTTATCCCCGATCGATTGCGAAGCAGTCGAAAATCAGCGAATTTGGTTTTGGGGCAGCTACGCTACCCATCGGGGATAAATCCCCTCACCACACAAGCCCGCTCCCACAGTTGTTTTGTGGTGTATGGGAGGGCTTAGCCCGCCATTGCCAAGCGGTTACGACCTTCGCGCTTGGCCACATACAGCGCACTGTCCGCGCGGCGCAACAGGCTCTCCGCCGATTCCCCCGGCAGCAGCGTCGAACAACCCAGACTCACCGTCAACTCGATCAACTGGCCATCGGCGTAATACTCGGCAGCCTGCGCCGCATAACGCAGTCGCTCGCCAACCATCGCCGCCGCCTCGCGGCTGGTGTTGGACAGCAGAATCAAAAACTCTTCGCCGCCATAACGAAAGACCATGTCGACGTTGCGCAGCTGACCCTTGATCGACGCCGCCACGGCTTTGAGCACGTTATCACCGGCGCTGTGCCCATGGCTGTCGTTGACGCGTTTGAAGTGGTCGATATCCAGCATCAACACAGACAGTGGCTGCCCGTGCCGGCGCGACATGTCGATCTCGCGTTGCAGGGTCTGCTCCATGGCAATGCGGTTGCCGGCGCCGGTCAGCGGATCTCGCAGAGCACTTTGCGTCGCGGCGCGGTAGAGCAGGGCGTTGCGCATCGGGTACAGCAGCGACGACAGCAGTGATTCGAGGTTGCCCTGATCCTGTTCGTTGAAACGCTGATTGCGGCGGAACACCAGTTCGCCCATGTGCTCGCCTTCGTGGCTCAAGCTGTAGCTGACCGAATGGTGACCGCGAGCGCCGAACTCCAGGCGCAGGTCGCTGCCCTGATGCACGTAGCTCAAGGCGTCCAGCGGCACGAGGCGTTGAACCTCACGGAAAAACAGCCCGAGGATACGCTGCGGTTCAAGACTGGTTTGCAGTTGCAGGCTCAGTTGCTGGCGCAACTGCGCAAGACTGGTCGGTCGCTCCAGCAAGGGAGGCAGTTGACCGAAGCCCAGGCGTTGCAATTTGGCGCTGTCGAAGTCAATTGCATTGGTCTGGGAGGGTGATTTCATATGGCGTGAACCCTTAGCAGTAAGTCTGTCTTACAGGCTGGGTGAGAGCGGCTATGGGCTGCGCGTCATACTGATCCATCAGTCCCGTAGGACGTTTGGCGTAAGTTTAGTCTGCCTGATGACGATTAGTAAGCTATCGAAATCGGCCTCGCCCCATTGCCTTCACGCGGCTTGCTTTGAGGAAAATTAGAGCGAAAGTCGTGCCATTCAGTTCATATTTGTTAAAACCGTTTTTATTCAATGGCTTGCGAGCTTTGGGGGAAAATTAGCGCTGGATAATTGACTAAATTGTGACGGCCGCGAGCGGCAAATGTTGGCCGCGACGGGAATCCGCCGCGGCAACAAAGCCGACGTATGGCACTACTGAGCGTTGAAAGCCTGGCCGTTGATGCCGGTGCTGTCCGGGCCCATCAGATACAGATACACCGGCATGATCTCTTCTGGCGTCGGGTTGTTCAGCGGATTTTCCCCCGGATACGCCTGAGCACGCATGCTGGTGCGAGTGGCGCCGGGGTTGATGCTGTTGGAGCGCACCGGCGCCACGGTTTCAACTTCGTCGGCGAGGGTTTGCATCAAACCTTCGGTGGCGAACTTCGACACCCCGTAAGCGCCCCAATAGGCGCGGCCCTTACGGCCGACGCTGCTGGAGGTAAAGACAACAGAAGCATCCTGCGACAGCTTGAGCAGCGGCAACAGGGTGCTGGTCAGCATGAACATGGCGTTGACGTTGATCTGCATGACGCGCATGAAATTTTCGCCAGACAACTGCTCGATCGGCGTGCGCGGCCCGATGATCGAGGCGTTGTGCAGCAGGCCGTCGAGATGGCCGAATTCAGCTTCGATCATCGCCGCCAGTTCATCGTATTGATGGGGCAGGGCGGTTTCGAGGTTGAACGGAATCACCGCCGGCTGCGGATGGCCCGCCGCTTCGATCTCGTCGTAGATCTGCGTCAGATTGGCTTCGGTCTTGCCCAGCAGCAACACGGTCGCGCCGTGAGCGGCGTAGGTTTTCGCCGCAGCCGCGCCAATGCCACGCCCGGCACCGGTGACCAGAATGACCCGATCCTTGAGCAATTCGGGACGAGCGGAGTAATCAAACATAAAAACCTCACAATCCATTAATAGCTAAAAGATCGCAGCCTGCGGCAGCTCCTACAGGGCAGTAAATATCTGTAGGAGCTGCCGCAGGCTGCGATCTTTTGACCTTGATCAGCAGCTGCAGAGCGCGCTATCGAGCACCTTGCGCAACTCCGACGGATGATCCACCACCACGTCCGCTCCCCAATGCCGCGGGTTGTCGTCCGGGTGGATGTAGCCAAACGTCACCGCCGCGGTTTTCGTACCGGCGTCGCGCCCCGATTCGATATCGCGCAGATCATCGCCCACAAACAGAACCGTCGATGGATCCAGATCAAGCATCTTGCACGCGAGGATCAATGGCTCCGGATCCGGCTTGCTGTTTTTCACGTGATCCGGGCAGATCAGTAGCGCCGAACGTTCTGCCAGCCCCAACTGCTGCATGATCGGCTCGGCAAAGCGCAGCGGCTTGTTGGTCACCACGCCCCAGATCAGATTGGCCTTTTCGATGTCGGCGAGCAGTTCGCCCATGCCGTCGAACAGCTTGCTGTGTACGGCGCAACCGACCAGATAGCGCTCAAGGAACTCAAGACGCAATTCCTCGAAGCCCGGCGATTCCGGATCCATCGAGAACGTCACCGCGACCATGGCTTTGGCGCCGCCGGAAATCTCGTCGCGAATGTGCTTGTCGTTGATCGGCGGCAGGCCACGATCGGCGCGCATTGCCTGGCAGATGGCGATGAAGTCCGGCGCCGTGTCGAGCAGGGTGCCGTCCATGTCGAAGAGAACCGCTCTGATGGCCATCGGCTTACTCCTCGCGCAGGGTCTGGATCATGTAGTTGACGTCAACGTCGCTGGCCAGTTTGTAGTGCTTGGTCAGCGGGTTGTAGGTCAGTCCGATGATGTCCTTGACGGTCAGACCGGCCATACGGCTCCAGGCGCCGAGTTCGGACGGGCGAATGAATTTCTTGAAATCGTGAGTGCCGCGCGGCAGCAACTTCATGATGTATTCAGCGCCGATGATGGCGAACAGGTACGCCTTCGGGTTGCGGTTGATGGTCGAGAAGAACACTTGGCCGCCCGGTTTGACCATGCGGAAGCAGGCACGGATCACCGAAGATGGATCCGGTACATGCTCAAGCATTTCAAGGCAGGTGACGACGTCGAACTGCTCAGGCATTTCTTCTGCGAGGTCTTCGGCAGTGATCTGGCGGTATTCGACGTTGACGCCGGATTCCAGCTGATGCAGTTGCGCGACCGCCAGCGGCGCTTCGCCCATGTCGATGCCCATCACGGTGGCGCCACGTTGGGCCATGGCTTCGCTGAGGATGCCGCCGCCGCAACCGACGTCGAGGACTTTCTTGCCGGCCAGATTGACCCGCTCGTCGATCCAGTTGACGCGCAGCGGGTTGATGTCGTGCAGCGGTTTGAATTCGCTTTCACGATCCCACCAGCGATGGGCCAGGGCTTCGAATTTGGCGATTTCGGCGTGGTCGACGTTGCTCATGTTAAATCCTCTAAAACTTGAAAAAGGTTGTAGCCCCGGTGTGTGTTCCGGGGTTTTTACGATTCTTTGTGGCCGCTGATGCGCTGGCCCCAGGCCCGGGCGGTGGCGCCCAGTTGTGCTTCGTCCAGTCGCGTCAGGCGGCGGTCGTCGAGCAGTTGTTTGCCGGCGACCCACAGATGCTTCACGCAGTCGCGGCCGGTCGCGTATATAAGCTGCGACACCGGGTCGTACACCGGTTGCTGGGCCAGGCCGGACAGGTCGAAAGCGACGATGTCGGCGGCTTTGCCGATTTCCAGCGAGCCGACTTGCGCTTCGATGCCCAGCGCACGTGCGCCGTTCAGGGTGGCCATGCGCAGCGCACGATGGGCGTCCAGCGCGGTGGCCGAACCGGCGACGGCTTTCGCCAGCAGCGCAGCGGTGCGGGTTTCTCCGAGCAAATCCAGATCATTGTTGCTCGCCGCGCCATCGGTGCCGACCGCAACGTTCACCCCAGCCTGCCACAAACGCTCGACCGGGCAGAAGCCGCTGGCCAGTTTGAGGTTGGATTCCGGGCAATGGATCACGCTGGTGTTGCTTTCTACCAGCAACGCCAGGTCGTCATCGCTGATCTGGGTCATGTGCACGGCCTGGAAACGCGGGCCGAGCAAGCCTAGGCGGCCGAGGCGAGCGATCGGGCGTTCGCCGAGCTTCTCCAATGACTGCTGAACTTCAAGCGCGGTTTCGTGCACATGCATATGAATCGATGCATCGAGCTCCTCGGCAATCACGCGGATTTTTTCCAGATTCTCGTCGCCGACGGTGTACGGTGCATGAGGGCCGAAGGTGATCTTGATGCGTTCGTGATGCTTCAAGTCGCCGAACAACTCGACGCCCTGACGAATGGCTTCATCGGCACTGCTCGCGCCCGGGATCGGGGAATCAAGGATCGGAATGGCGATCTGTGCACGGATGCCGCTGTTGTGCACGCGCTCGCTGGCGACTTTCGGGAAGAAGTACATGTCCGAGAAGCAAG
Source organism: Pseudomonas sp. PS01303 (assembly GCF_029959385.1). Lineage (NCBI taxonomy): Bacteria > Pseudomonadati > Pseudomonadota > Gammaproteobacteria > Pseudomonadales > Pseudomonadaceae > Pseudomonas > Pseudomonas sp. PS01303. Next base: position 100,608 of record NZ_JASCPK010000004.1, on the reverse strand, counting down.
TGATGCCACCCTTGATCTGCTCGGCGATGGCCAGATCGGTGCCGTCGCGGACGAAATCTTCATCGACCCATTTCGCTTCGGCCGGCCAGATGTGGTTTTCCAGCCAGGTCATCAGCGGCAGATCATCGGCCAGGCCGCGGAACAGCGTCATCGCCGCGTGGCCGTGGGCATTGATCAGGCCGGGGGCGAGCAGTACATCCGGCAATTCGCGGACTTCGCTGGCGTTACACTTCAATGCTTCGGCGCGCGGGCCGATAAACACAATGCGACCGTCGCGGATGCCCAGGCCATGCTCTTTGAGCACAACGCCTGCAGGTTCGACGGGTACCAGCCAGGTCGGCAGCAATAATAAGTCGAGCGCAATGGCAGGTTTCGGCATCGAGGGTCGGTTCCAGTGCTTTTGTAAAGGATGGCGAAGTATACCCGAGCGTCTTCGCGGGGGGATCGCTATAATCGGCGGCTTTTGTTCATGAGTGCGGGGTGTGGGATGCGCGATCGACTGTTGGCTGCGGAGAAAGTGAAGGCCATCGATTGGCGAGACGGCGCGCTGCACCTGCTGGATCAGCGTATTTTGCCGTTTGAAGAAACGTGGATTGCCTACACCACCGCCGCCGGCGTGGCTGAGGCGATTCGCTCGATGGTGGTGCGTGGCGCGCCGGCCATCGGCATCAGTGCGGCCTATGGCATCGTGCTCGCCGCGCGCGCGCGGATCGCTGAGGGTGGCGACTGGTACGCGGCGCTGGAAGAGGATTTTGCCTTGCTGGCTGATTCCCGTCCGACCGCGGTCAACCTGTTCTGGGCGCTCGGCCGTATGCACGATCGCCTTGATCGCCTGAAAGAAAACGCCGATCCGCTGGCGGCGCTGGAGGCCGAGGCGATCGCCATTCATGAAAGCGACCGAGAAGCCAACCTGACCATGGCGCAGCTCGGCGTCGACCTGATCCGCAAGCATCAGGGCAATGCTCAGGCGATTCTGACCCATTGCAACACTGGCGCGCTGGCCACAGGCGGTTTCGGTACCGCGCTGGGTGTGATTCGCGCAGCCTTTATTGAAGGCATGGTCGAGCGCGTTTACGCCGACGAAACCCGTCCGTGGCTGCAGGGTTCGCGCTTGACCGCGTGGGAACTGGCCAACGAAGGCATTCCGGTGACCCTGAATGCCGACTCCGCTGCTGCACACATCATGAAAACCAAAGGTGTGACCTGGGTGATCGTCGGTGCTGACCGCATCACTGCCAATGGCGACGTGGCGAACAAGATCGGCACCTATCAACTGGCGGTCAACGCCATGCACCACGGCGTGCGTTTCATGGTGGTGGCGCCGAGTTCGACCATCGACATGAACCTGGCCAGCGGCGACGACATCCCGATCGAAGAGCGCGATGGCGCCGAGTTGCTGGAAGTCGGCGGTAAGCGCGTCGGTGCCGACGTTGAAGCGTTCAACCCGGTGTTTGACGTGACGCCGGCGGATCTGATCGACGCGATCGTCACCGAGAAAGGCATCGTCGAGCGCCCGGATACCGCGAAAATGGCCCAGTTGATGTGCCGCAAACGCCTGCATTGATTGGCTGTGGCGCATGGAAGACCGCTATCGCGAGCAGGCTCACTCCTACAAGGTCTTGTGTCGAACGCAGAACCTGTAGGAGTGAGCCTGCTCGCGATGAGGCCCTAAATGTCAATAAACATCGCTAAACCAAGCCCCATTTCTGCATTCAAAGAAGCTCTAAGCCTCTCTCGTCCCCGTTAAGCCTGTCACCGGTCAACTAACTATGCTCCATGCGCATCTGGGGGATAGGTGCGTGGCGGCCTTTGTGATAACATCCGGCGTTTTCCGAGGCAGCTTCACGAAGCTGTCTTTACTGCGCAAATCCACGCTCCAATGTTGATTTGTCGTAAGTCGGCGCATGGCACTCGGCCGGCCCCGACGAGCTTCGTTGGTCCCATATGGATATGACGAAGTTTCACCAGAAAAAGGAATCAGGCTTCTCATGGGCGAACTGGCCAAAGAAATCCTCCCGGTCAATATCGAAGACGAGCTGAAGCAGTCCTACCTCGACTACGCGATGAGCGTAATCGTCGGCCGTGCACTGCCGGATGCGCGCGATGGCCTCAAGCCCGTGCACCGTCGCGTACTGTTCGCGATGAGCGAGCTGGGTAACGACTACAACAAGCCGTACAAGAAATCTGCCCGTGTTGTCGGCGACGTGATCGGTAAGTATCACCCGCACGGTGATACCGCGGTGTACGACACCATCGTTCGTATGGCCCAGCCTTTCTCCCTGCGCTACCTGCTGGTAGACGGTCAGGGCAACTTCGGTTCGGTCGACGGCGACAACGCTGCGGCGATGCGATACACCGAAGTGCGCATGACCAAGCTGGCGCACGAGCTGCTGGCTGACCTGCACAAAGAAACCGTGGACTGGGTGCCGAACTACGACGGCACCGAAATGATCCCGGCGGTCATGCCGACCCGTATCCCCAACCTGCTGGTCAACGGCTCCAGCGGTATCGCCGTGGGCATGGCGACCAACATCCCGCCGCACAACCTCGGTGAGGTCATCGACGGTTGCCTGGCGCTCATCGACAACCCTGAGCTGACCGTCGATGAACTGATGCAATACATCCCCGGTCCGGACTTCCCGACTGCCGCGATCATCAACGGTCGCGCCGGTATCATCGAAGCCTACCGCACCGGTCGCGGGCGTATTTACATGCGCGCTCGCTCGATCATTGAAGACATCGACAAAGTCGGTGGCCGTCAGCAGATCGTTATCACCGAACTCCCTTACCAGTTGAACAAGGCGCGTCTGATCGAGAAGATCGCCGAGCTGGTTAAAGAGAAGAAGCTGGAAGGCATCACCGAACTGCGCGACGAGTCCGACAAGGACGGTATGCGCGTCGTGATCGAACTGCGTCGCGGCGAAGTGCCTGAGGTGATCCTCAACAACCTCTACGCCCAGACCCAGCTGCAATCGGTATTCGGCATCAACATCGTTGCGCTGATCGACGGCCGCCCACGCATCCTGAATCTCAAGGATCTGCTGGAAGCCTTCGTCCGTCACCGTCGCGAAGTGGTTACCCGTCGTACCGTGTTCGAACTGCGCAAAGCGCGCGAGCGTGGTCACATCCTCGAAGGTCAGGCCGTTGCCCTGTCGAACATCGACCCGGTTATCGCCCTGATCAAAGCCTCGCCGACCCCGTCGGAAGCTAAAGAAGCGCTGATCAGCACGCCGTGGGAATCCTCGGCCGTGGTCGCGATGGTTGAACGTGCCGGTGCCGATTCGTGCCGTCCGGAAAACCTCGATCCGCAATACGGTCTGCGTGAAGGCAAATACTTCCTGTCGCCAGAACAGGCGCAAGCCATTCTGGAACTGCGTCTGCACCGTCTGACTGGTCTGGAACACGAAAAACTGCTGGCCGAGTATCAAGAGATCCTCAACCAGATCGGCGAGCTGATCCGCATCCTCAACAGCGCTGTGCGCCTGATGGAAGTGATCCGCGAAGAGCTGGAAGTGATTCGTGCCGAATACGGCGACGTGCGCCGCACCGAAATTCTTGATGCCCGTCTCGATCTGACCCTGGGTGACATGATCCCGGAAGAAGAGCGCGTTGTGACCATCTCCCACGGTGGCTATGCCAAGACCCAGCCATTGGCTGCGTACCAGGCTCAGCGTCGTGGCGGCAAAGGCAAATCGGCGACCGGCGTCAAGGATGAGGACTACATCGCTCACCTGCTGGTTGCCAACAGCCACACCACGCTGCTGCTGTTCTCCAGCAAAGGCAAAGTGTACTGGCTCAAGACCTACGAGATTCCGGAAGCGTCCCGCGCTGCCCGTGGTCGTCCGCTGGTCAACCTTCTGCCATTGAGCGAAGGCGAATACATCACCACCATGTTGCCGGTCGATCTCGAAGCCATGAAGCGTCAGGCTGAAGAAGAAGAGGCTGAAGGCGTTGAGGTTGATGTAGAGGAAATCGAAAACAGCAACGAGACCGACGAAGAACGTCGTGCCCGTATCAAGGCTGCTGATCGTAAAAAAGCGCCGTTCATCTTTATGTCGACCGCCAACGGTACGGTCAAGAAGACGCCGCTGGTGGCCTTCAGCCGTCAGCGCAGCGTTGGTCTGATCGCGCTGGAACTGGACGAAGGCGACATCCTGATCTCCGCGGCTGTCACCGACGGCGAGCAGGAAATCATGCTGTTCTCCGACGGCGGCAAAGTTACGCGCTTCAAGGAATCCGAAGTTCGCGCCATGGGCCGTACCGCCCGCGGTGTGCGTGGCATGCGTCTGCCAGAAGGGCAGAAGCTGATCTCCATGCTGATTCCGGAAGAAGGCAGCGAAATTCTCACTGCTTCGGCGCGCGGCTACGGCAAGCGTACGGCGATCACCGAGTTCCCTGAATACAAGCGTGGCGGTCAGGGCGTTATCGCCATGGTCAGCAACGAGCGTAACGGCCGTCTGGTCGGTGCGGTTCAGGTGCAGGACGGTGAAGAGATCATGCTGATCTCCGATCAGGGCACCCTGGTGCGTACCCGTGTCGACGAAGTGTCGAGCCTGGGCCGTAACACCCAAGGTGTGACGCTGATCAAACTGGCCAAGGATGAAACCCTGGTCGGTCTGGAGCGGGTTCAGGAACCTTCGGAAGTCGAAGGCGAAGAGCTTGAAGGGGAAGAGGGCGAGGAATTCGAAGGCACTGTCGTAAACGACGATGCCGGTGAAGACCAGCAACTCGACGCCGCAGCAGACGAAGAACCGCAAGAATAAGCGGACAAGCAAGGGGGCGGATGAGAATTCGCCCCCTTGTTATTTGTCCTGTTTGAAAATTTGCAACACTGTACGGGATCGTTCCCACGCCCTGCGTGGGAATGCCGCTCGGGACGCTCCGCGTCCCATGACGCAGAGCGTCATTGGATGCATCCCCACGCAGAGCGTGGGAACGATCATCCGCAGACCAAAAGATTTAAGTGACCACCAAATCAGAGCGAGATTGGATGTGAGCAAGCGAGCCTATAACTTCTGCGCCGGTCCTGCGGCGCTTCCTGAAGCTGTCCTGCAGCGCGCCCAGGGTGAACTCCTTGATTGGCACGGCAAGGGTCTGTCGGTCATGGAAATGAGCCATCGCAGCGATGAGTTCGTGTCCATTGCCACCCAGGCCGAGCAGGATCTGCGTGACCTGCTGAATATCCCGTCGAACTACAAAGTGCTGTTTCTGCAAGGTGGCGCCAGCCAGCAATTCGCGCAGATTCCACTGAACCTGTTGCCTGAAGGCGGTTCTGCCGACTATATCGACACCGGTATCTGGTCGCAGAAAGCCATCGAAGAAGCCTCGCGCTACGGCCACGTCAACGTCGCCGCCACCGCCAAGCCTTACGACTATTTCGCCATCCCGGGCCAGAACGAGTGGAACCTGTCGAAAGACGCCGCTTACGTTCACTACGCGCCGAACGAAACCATCGGCGGTCTGGAATTCCAGTGGATCCCGGAAGTCGGTGACGTGCCGCTGGTGGCTGACATGTCTTCCGACATTCTGTCGCGCCCGGTCGATATCTCGCGTTTCGGCATGATCTACGCCGGCGCGCAGAAAAACATCGGCCCGAGCGGCATCGTCGTCAACATCATCCGCGAAGACCTGCTCGGCAAGGCGCGCGCACTGTGCCCGACCATGCTCGACTACAAAGTCGCGGCGGATAACGGCTCGATGTACAACACCCCGCCGACCCTGGCCTGGTACCTGTCCGGTCTGGTGTTCCAGTGGCTGAAAGAGCAGGGCGGCGTTGACGCGATCGCCAAACTCAACGACGTCAAACAGCGCACGCTGTACGACTTCATCGACGCCAGCGGCCTCTACAGCAACCCGATCAACAAATCGGATCGCTCGTGGATGAACGTGCCATTCCGTCTGGCCGATGATCGTCTGGACAAGCCGTTCCTGGTTGGTGCCGAAGCGCGCGGTCTGCTTAACCTGAAGGGGCACCGCTCTGTGGGCGGTATGCGCGCCTCCATCTATAACGCCGTCGACATCACCGCGGTCAACGCGCTGGTGGCGTACATGGCTGAATTCGAGAAGGAACACGGCTGATGTCCGAGCAAGAACTCAAGGCACTGCGCGTTCGCATTGACGCTCTGGACACCAAAGTCATGGAGCTGATCAGTGAGCGTGCGCGTTGCGCCCAGGAAGTCGCGCGAGTAAAGATGGCCTCGCTGGCCGAAGGCGAAGTGCCGGTGTTCTATCGTCCTGAGCGTGAAGCTCAGGTGCTCAAGCGGGTGATGGAGCGCAATCAGGGGCCGCTGGGCAACGAAGAAATGGCGCGGTTGTTCCGCGAAATCATGTCGTCGTGCCTGGCGCTCGAGCAGCCGCTGAAAGTGGCTTACCTCGGCCCTGAAGGCACCTTCACCCAAGCGGCAGCCATGAAACACTTCGGCCACGCCGTCATCAGCAAGCCGATGGCAGCTATCGACGAAGTGTTCCGTGAAGTCGCCGCCGGTGCGGTGAATTTTGGCGTGGTGCCGGTGGAAAACTCCACCGAAGGCGCGGTTAATCACACGCTGGACAGCTTTCTCGAACACGACATGGTCATCTGTGGCGAAGTCGAACTGCGCATTCACCATCACCTGTTGGTCGGTGAAAACACCAAGACCGACAGCATCAGCCGCATCTATTCCCACGCGCAGTCGCTGGCGCAGTGCCGCAAGTGGCTGGACGCGCACTACCCGAATGTCGAGCGCGTCGCGGTGTCGAGCAACGCTGAAGCCGCCAAGCGGGTTAAAGGTGAGTGGAATTCGGCGGCGATTGCCGGTGACATGGCGGCCGGTCTGTATGGCCTGACCCGTCTGGCCGAGAAGATCGAAGACCGTCCGGACAACTCGACGCGCTTCCTGATGATTGGTAACCAGGAAGTGCCGCCGACCGGCGACGACAAGACTTCGATCATCGTGTCGATGAGCAACAAGCCCGGCGCGCTCCACGAGCTGCTGGTGCCGTTCCACGACAACGGGATCGACCTGACCCGCATCGAAACCCGTCCATCGCGCAGCGGTAAATGGACCTACGTGTTCTTCATCGACTTCGTCGGCCACCACCGCGATCCGTTGATCAAAGGTGTGCTGGAAAAGATCAGTCAGGAAGCAGTAGCACTCAAAGTGCTGGGTTCCTACCCGAAAGCAGTTCTCTAAGGGGCGGTAGCAAATGAGTGGCAACTTCCTCGCTCTGGCACAGCCGGGCGTGCAACAACTTTCGCCGTACGTTCCGGGCAAGCCTGTGGACGAACTGGCGCGCGAGCTGGATCTGGATCCGGCGAAAATCGTCAAACTGGCGAGCAACGAAAACCCGCTGGGCGCCAGTCCGAAAGCCTTGGCGGCGATCCGCGAAGAGCTGGCCGAGCTGACCCGTTATCCGGATGGCAACGGTTTCGCGCTGAAATCCCTGCTGGCCGAGCAATGCCGTGTCGAGCTGAACCAGGTCACCTTGGGCAACGGTTCCAACGACATTCTTGAGCTGGTCGCGCGCGCCTATCTGGCGCCGGGCCTTAATGCAGTGTTCAGTGAGCACGCGTTTGCGGTGTACCCGATCGCCACTCAAGCGGTCGGCGCTCAGGCCAAAGTGGTGCCGGCGAAGGACTGGGGGCATGACCTGCCTGCAATGCTCGCGGCCATCGACGCCAACACTCGCGTGGTTTTCATTGCTAACCCGAACAACCCGACCGGCACCTGGTTCGGCGCTGAAGCGCTGGACGAGTTCCTGCAGGATGTTCCGGAGCATGTGCTGGTGGTGCTGGACGAGGCTTACATCGAATACGCCGAAGGCAGCGATCTGCCGGACGGTCTGGATTTCCTCGCCGCGTACCCGAATCTGCTGGTGTCGCGCACCTTCTCCAAGGCTTATGGTCTGGCGGCATTGCGCGTTGGTTACGGTCTGTCGACCCCGGTTGTCGCCGATGTGCTCAACCGTGTTCGCCAGCCGTTCAACGTCAACAGCCTCGCCTTGGCAGCAGCCTGCGCAGCGCTGAAAGACGAAGAATATCTGGCGCAAAGCCGTCAGCTCAACGAATCGGGCATGCAGCAGCTGCAAGCCGGTTTCCGTGAGCTGGGCCTGAACTGGATCGAATCCAAGGGCAATTTCATCTGCGTCGATCTCGCACAAGTTGCAGCCCCGGTATTCCAGGATTTGCTGCGCGAAGGTGTGATCGTGCGTCCGGTGGCCAACTACGGCATGCCGAATCACCTGCGGGTGACCATCGGTCTGCCAGCGGAAAACAGCCGCTTCCTCGAAGCGCTGCGCAAGGTTCTGGCTCGTGGGTGATGTCACTGCAATGCAATCTGCTGCACCTATGATCGGTCGCCTTGTGGTGGTCGGTCTGGGGTTGATCGGTGGTTCGTTTGCCAAAGGCTTGCGTGAAAGCGGCGTATGCCGTGAAGTGGTCGGGGTCGATCTCGATCCGCAATCGCGCAAGCTCGCGGTTGAGTTGGGTGTGGTCGATCGTTGTGAAGATGACTTGGCGGCTGCATGCCAAGGCGCTGACGTGATTCAACTGGCGGTGCCGATTCTGGCCATGGAAAAAGTGCTCGCGCGTCTGGCGAGCATGGATCTCGGGCAGGCGATTCTGACTGATGTCGGCAGCGCCAAAGGCAATGTGGTGCGCGCGGCAACCGAAGCGTTTGGCGCGATGCCGCCGCGTTTCGTGCCGGGCCATCCGATCGCCGGTTCCGAGCAGAGCGGGGTGGAAGCCTCCAATGCCGAACTGTTCCGTCGTCACAAAGTGATTCTCACGCCGCTCGAGCAAACCGATCCGGCCGCATTGGCTGTGGTTGATCGTCTGTGGCGCGAATTGGGTGCCGACGTCGAGCACATGCAGGTCGAGCGTCACGATGAAGTGCTGGCCGCGACCAGTCATCTGCCACACCTGTTGGCCTTCGGTCTGGTCGATTCGTTGGCCAAGCGCAATGAAAACCTTGAGATCTTCCGTTACGCTGCCGGTGGTTTTCGCGATTTCACAAGAATCGCCGGAAGCGACCCGGTGATGTGGCACGACATCTTCCTCGCTAACCGCGAGGCTGTTCTGCGCACACTCGATACATTTCGCAGCGACCTCGACGCCTTGCGCGACGCGGTCGATGCAGGGGATGGGCACCAATTGTTGGGCGTCTTCACGCGCGCCCGGGTTGCCCGCGAGCATTTCAGTAAAATCCTGGCCCGCAGGGCCTATGTGGACGCTATGAATTCCAACGATCTGATCTTCCTGGCTCAACCTGGTGGCCGCCTGTCCGGTCGGATTCGCGTACCGGGCGACAAATCCATTTCCCACCGTTCGATCATGCTCGGTTCGCTGGCCGAAGGCGTCACCGAAGTCGAAGGCTTCCTTGAGGGCGAAGACGCTCTGGCGACCTTGCAGGCGTTCCGCGACATGGGCGTGGTCATCGAAGGCCCGCACCACGGCCGCGTGACCATTCACGGTGTCGGCCTGCACGGTCTGAAACCGGCGCCGGGCCCGATCTATCTGGGCAACTCCGGTACTTCGATGCGTCTGCTCTCCGGCCTGTTGGCTGCGCAGAACTTCGACAGTACTTTGACTGGCGATGCCTCGCTGTCCAAGCGTCCGATGAATCGCGTGGCCAATCCACTGCGTGAAATGGGCGCCGTGATTGAAACTGCTGCTGAAGGTCGTCCACCGATGACTATTCGTGGCGGTCACAAGCTCAAAGGCTTGACCTACACCATGCCGATGGCCAGTGCTCAGGTGAAATCCTGCCTGCTGCTCGCCGGTCTGTACGCTGAAGGCAAAACCACTGTGACCGAGCCCGCTCCGACTCGCGACCACACCGAGCGCATGCTGCGCGGCTTTGGCTACCCGGTCAGCGTTGAAGGCGCTACGGCTTCGGTTGAATCCGGCGGCAAACTGACGGCGACACACATTGAAGTCCCGGGCGACATCTCGTCGTCGGCGTTCTTCCTTGTGGCGGCCTCGATTGCTGAAGGTTCGGAGCTGGTGCTTGAGCACGTCGGCATCAACCCGACCCGTACTGGCGTTATCGACATCCTGCGTCTGATGGGCGCGGACATCACTCTGGAGAACCAGCGTGAAGTTGGCGGTGAGCCTGTCGCTGACCTGCGCGTGCGGGCAGCTAAACTCAAAGGCATCGAGATTCCGGAAGCGCTGGTTCCACTGGCGATCGACGAATTCCCGGTGCTGTTCGTCGCTGCGGCCTGTGCCGAAGGGCGCACCGTACTGACCGGCGCTGAAGAGTTGCGGGTCAAGGAATCGGATCGCATTCAGGTCATGGCGGACGGTTTGCTGGCGCTGGGCGTCAAGTGCGAACCGACTCCGGACGGCATCATCATCGACGGCGGCCAGATCGGCGGCGGCGAAGTGCATGGTCACGGCGATCACCGTATTGCCATGGCTTTCAGTGTGGCCTCGCTGCGCGCCACTGCACCGATCCGCATCCATGATTGCGCCAACGTCGCGACATCGTTCCCGAACTTCCTCGCATTGTGCGGGCAGGTCGGTATTCGTGTGGCACAAGAGGCTCAGTCGTGAACAACATTGCACCGGTCATCACCATTGATGGGCCAAGCGGCTCGGGCAAAGGCACTGTAGCCGGGATTCTGGCCAAGCGTCTGGGCTGGAACCTGCTGGATTCCGGTGCGCTGTACCGTTTGCTGGCATTTGCTGCGCACAACCATGGTGTTGATCTGACCAATGAAGAGCTGCTGAAGAAACTCGCCGCTCATCTGGATGTTCAGTTTATTGCGGCGACCGACGGTCAGTTGCAGCGCATCATTCTGGAAGGTGATGAAGTCAGCGATGTCATCCGCACTGAAAGCGTCGGTTCTGGTGCTTCTCAAGTGGCTGCATTGCCGGCCGTACGCGAGGCGCTGCTGCAGCGCCAGCGGGCTTTCCAGGAAGCGCCGGGCCTTGTCGCGGATGGTCGCGACATGGGCACTGTGGTTTTTCCAGGCGCACCGCTGAAGATTTTCCTGACCGCCAGTGCCGAGGAGAGAGCGCGCCGTCGATATTTGCAGTTGAAGGGCAAAGTCGAGGGTGTTAGTCTGTCGAGTCTGCTAGATGAGATCCGTGCGCGCGACGAGCGTGACACCCAGCGAGCGGTAGCCCCGCTTAAGCCGGCGGCTGACGCCATACAGCTGGATTCCACGGAGTTGTCCATCGATCAGGTGCTTGAACGCATCATGAGCGAGATCGCCATTCGCGATATCGCCGGGTGACCAAGAAGGCCACAGGGGACCAGTCATAGTCCTGCGGCGCTTCTTCTATATGAAACTAACCCACACCGTCTGGGGTGTGGAGATGGGCGTATCCTTCGCCCTCATTTACAGGAATTAAAATGAGCGAAAGCTTTGCGGAACTCTTTGAAGAAAGCCTAAAAACCCTGAACCTTCAGGCAGGCTCCATCATCACCGGTGTTATCGTTGATATCGATTACCAAGCTCGCTGGGTAACCGTTCACGCTGGCCTGAAGTCTGAAGCACTCATCCCGCTTGAGCAGTTCTACAACGACGCTGGCGATCTGACTATCAATGTCGGTGACGAAGTTCACGTTGCTCTGGACTCGGTTGAAGACGGTTTCGGTGAAACCAAGCTGTCCCGTGAAAAAGCCAAGCGCGCTGAGTGCTGGATCGTTCTGGAAGCAGCCTTCGCAGCTGAGGAAGTGGTCAAGGGCGTTATCAACGGTAAGGTTAAAGGCGGCTTCACTGTCGACGTTAACGGCATCCGTGCGTTCCTGCCAGGTTCCCTGGTTGACGTCCGTCCAGTGCGCGACACCACGCACCTGGAAGGCAAAGAGCTGGAATTCAAGGTCATCAAGCTGGACCAGAAGCGCAACAACGTTGTCGTTTCCCGTCGCAGCGTCCTGGAAGCCGAGAACTCCGCCGAGCGTGAAGCTCTGCTGGAATCCTTGCAGGAAGGCCAGCAAGTCAAAGGTATCGTCAAAAACCTCACCGATTACGGCGCATTCGTCGATCTGGGTGGCGTGGACGGCCTGCTGCACATCACCGACATGGCCTGGAAGCGCATCAAGCATCCTTCCGAGATCGTCAACGTTGGTGACGAAATCGACGTTAAGGTTCTGAAATACGATCGCGAACGCAACCGTGTTTCCCTGGGCCTGAAGCAACTGGGCGAAGATCCATGGGTTGCTATCAAAGCCCGTTACCCAGAAAGCACTCGCGTTACCGCTCGTGTAACCAACCTGACCGACTACGGCTGCTTCGCTGAGCTGGAAGAAGGCGTTGAAGGTCTGGTACACGTTTCGGAAATGGACTGGACCAACAAGAACATCCACCCTTCGAAAGTCGTACAAGTCGGCGACGAAGTGGAAGTTATGGTTCTGGACATCGACGAAGAGCGTCGTCGTATCTCCCTGGGCATCAAGCAGTGCAAATCTAACCCATGGGAAGATTTCTCTGGCCAGTTCAACAAGGGCGATAAAATCTCCGGCACCATCAAGTCGATCACCGATTTCGGTATCTTCATTGGTCTGGATGGCGGCATCGACGGTCTGGTTCACCTGTCCGACATCTCCTGGAACGAAGTTGGCGAAGAAGCTGTTCGTCGTTTCAAGAAGGGCGACGAGCTGGACACCGTTATCCTGTCGGTTGACCCAGAGCGCGAGCGCATCTCCCTGGGTATCAAGCAACTGGAAAGCGATCCGTTCTCCGAGTACGTTCAAGAGAACGACAAAGGCGCGATCGTTAAAGGCACTGTGAAAGAAGTTGACGCCAAAGGCGCCATCATCGTTCTGGCCGACGATATCGAAGCGACTCTGAAAGCCTCCGAAATCAGCCGTGACCGCGTTGAAGACGCGCGCAACGTTCTGAAAGAAGGCCAGGAAGTAGAAGCCAAGATCATCAGCGTTGATCGCAAGAGCCGCGTAATCCAGCTCTCCATCAAGTCGAAAGACGATGCTGAAGAGAAAGAAGCTATCCAAAGCCTGAAGGCTGAAGAAGCTCCTACTGGCGACACCACCATGGCGGCACTGCTGCGCCAGGCAATGGCCAAACAGAACTAAGTTCTGCTTGATCATTAAAAAGGGCGACTTCGGTCGCCCTTTTTTGTGCCTGCGATTTGGTGGAGAGGCACCTCTCGCGTGAAACCAATCTTGTTACTCAATTGTCTGTTTCTTTATTCGGATCAATCGTCTATTCGCGACTAGGCTTAGGCTGAAGATCGCAGTAGTCGGGCAGATTGCCTGGCATAAGGAAGTGAATGAACAAGTTTATCGTGTTGGTCGGTGTGCTGATGTTGGCGGGCTGCGCCACGAGCGCCAAGACGCATGTGGTGCGCGGCGTCAGCGGCATCGAGGTCGATTGCTCGGGATTGGGTTCGAGTTGGGAGAAGTGTCAAAAGCGCGCCACAAAAGAATGCAAAGGCGCAGGCTACAAGGTCATTACCAGATCCGATGATGCCAAGGATGATGATCAGTATCCTTTTGGCTTCAATCCTGCGGGCTACCTGACGCGCACGATGTTGGTGATGTGTCGAAAGGGTGGCCGTTTATAGAGCTTGTGCCCTGAAAACGGGCGTTTCAATGCGCAGGAAGATATGTCAATCCTTGGGCTGTTCAAAATCTTCCGGGCGTGCTAAAACCTTTCAAGCGCTGATCTAGCTGCTTGAAAAAGAAGGGAAAAATATGACGAAGTCGGAGTTGATCGAACGAATTGTCACCCATCAAGGGCTGCTCTCATCCAAGGATGTAGAACTGGCCATCAAGACCATGCTTGAACAAATGTCTCAATGTCTGGCCACCGGTGATCGAATCGAGATCCGCGGTTTTGGCAGCTTCTCCTTGCACTACCGCGCGCCGCGCGTTGGTCGCAATCCTAAAACCGGCCAGTCTGTGAGTCTGGACGGAAAATTCGTTCCGCATTTCAAGCCAGGCAAGGAATTGCGTGATCGGGTGAATGAGGAAGAGGAGGAGGGGGTTTGATCTTCGCGAAAGAAGTCCGAGGAGGCGCTAATGCGTAATCTCAAGCGCATGTTGCTTGGTGTGTTTATTCTGATGCTGGCGCTGATTATCCTGGCATTCATTCTTGAAAACCAACAATCGGTAGCGCTGTTGTTTTTTGGGTGGTCTGGGCCTCAACTTCCAGTATCGCTCGTTGTGGTTGTAGCGCTTCTTGCGGGAATGTTAATTGGCCCGGTACTCGGTTGGTTTTTGGGGCGCTCGTCCAGGTCAGCGCGCAAACGTCTCGTGTAAGAAGCATTCCGTGAGAGGCGCTCAGTGTTTTGCATCGCTGTTTGTCTATATCCATTAGTAAATCGTTCATTAAGCTGTAAAATGCAGCCCTTGTTCGGTAGTGGCAAATTCCCACATCGTTTCAGATAGGCTCTGCCAGAGGCCTGATGTTCGGTGGTTTTTTTGCATTCATGGATTGGACGGTGCTCGTTGGTGACACTGTCAGCAACTCAAGGGTATGGTTTCGCGTGAAAATTCTAGTTACCGGCGGCGCCGGTTTTATCGGCTCGGCAGTCATCCGTCACATCATCTCCAATACTCTCGACTCGGTCGTTAACGTCGACAAATTGACTTATGCCGGTAATCTTGAGTCCTTGGCTGACGTGAGTCAGAGCTCGCGTTATGCATTTGAACGCGTTGATATCTGCGACCGTGAACAAATCGATCGCGTGCTGCGTGAGCACCAACCGGATGCGATCATGCATTTGGCTGCCGAATCTCACGTTGACCGTTCTATTAGTGGTCCGTCCGAGTTCATCCAGACCAATATTATAGGCACTTACACCGTGCTGGAGGCTTCGCGCCACTACTGGGCGGCCATGGATGATGCACGCAAGGCCAACTTCCGCTTCCACCATATTTCCACTGACGAAGTTTATGGTGATCTCGAAGGCCCGGAAGATCTCTTCACTGAAACCACTCCATATCAACCAAGCTCGCCGTACTCGGCGAGTAAGGCGAGTTCCGACCACTTGGTTCGTGCTTGGGCGCGCACTTACGGTCTGCCGACATTGGTCACCAACTGCTCGAATAACTATGGCCCTTGCCACTTCCCTGAGAAATTGATTCCACTGATCATTCTCAATGCACTGGAAGGCAAGCCGTTGCCGGTTTACGGGAAGGGCGATCAGATTCGCGATTGGTTGTATGTCGAAGATCACGCACGTGCTTTGTATAAAGTCGTTACCGAGGGTGTCCTGGGTGAGACTTACAACATCGGCGGTCATAACGAAAAGCAAAACATCGAAGTGGTGCACACGCTTTGTGCACTGCTGGATGAGCTGCGTCCTGATTCCGCTAACCGCCCGCATGCAAGCTTGATTACTTACGTTCAGGATCGCCCGGGTCACGACCTGCGTTACGCGATCGACGCGAGCAAGATTGAGCGTGAACTTGGCTGGACGCCGGAAGAAACTTTCGAAACCGGTATTCGCAAGACAGTTGAGTGGTATCTGACCAACACTGAGTGGGTTGAGCACGTAAAGAGCGGCAGCTATCAGCAGTGGATCGACCAGAATTACGCCGATCGTTCGAATAAGGCATGAAAATCCTTCTTCTGGGAAAAAGCGGTCAAGTGGGCTGGGAGCTGCAACGCTCGCTTGCACCGCTAGGCGACCTGGTCGCACTGGATCGCCATTCGGCCAATGGCTTGAGTGGAGATTTGTCGGATCTGGAAGCATTGCGTGCGACTATTCGCCGGGTCAAGCCTGACTTCATAGTCAATGCAGCGGCTTATACAGCGGTCGATAAAGCTGAGGCCGAAACCGAGCTGGCTGACCGTGTCAACGGCCAGGCCAGTCAAGTGATGGCCGAAGAGGCTTCGGCACTGGGGGCGTGGCTGATCCACTACTCCACTGACTACGTTTTTGATGGTAAAGGGCTGGCACCATGGTTGGAAACAGCTGCAGTTTCTCCTGTGAATCACTACGGTGCGAGCAAGCTGGCGGGCGAGCGGGCGATCATTGCTTCGAAATGTAAGTACCTGATTTTCCGAACGAGTTGGGTCTATGGTTCACGGGGCAATAATTT
This sequence comes from Pseudomonas sp. PS01303, assembly GCF_029959385.1. Taxonomy (NCBI): domain Bacteria; kingdom Pseudomonadati; phylum Pseudomonadota; class Gammaproteobacteria; order Pseudomonadales; family Pseudomonadaceae; genus Pseudomonas; species Pseudomonas sp. PS01303. Next base: position 84,610 of record NZ_JASCPK010000004.1, on the reverse strand, counting down.
TGCCAAGACGATGTTGCGCCTAGCCAAAGATCGCGAGACCCTCAGCGTAATCGCCGATCAGATTGGTGCTCCGACCGGGGCGGATCTGATTGCGGATGTGACCGCATTGGCTATTCGGCAGGTTCAGCACCAGCCCGAGTTGGCTGGCGTGTACCACTTGGCGGCGGCAGGCGAAGTGTCTTGGCACGGGTATGCTACGCATGTCATTGATTTCGCCAAGGCGAACGGTGAGGAACTGGCTGTTACGGTTATAAACCCAATCGATACCTCCGCCTACCCGACGCCAGCACGCCGCCCGCTGAACTCACGGTTGGACACTCAGAAGCTGCGTAATAATTTTTCTCTACACTTGCCGGATTGGCAGAGTGGTGTAACCCGAATGCTTAGGGAAGTTCTGAACAAATGACCACGACAAATCGTAAAGGCATCATTCTCGCTGGTGGATCGGGCACTCGCCTTCATCCGCTGACTCTAGGTGTGTCTAAGCAGATGTTGCCTATTTACGACAAACCTATGATCTTCTATCCACTTTCGGTGTTGATGCTTGCAGGGATGCGCGAAGTTTTGATCATTTCAACTCCTGAAGACTTGCCTAGTTTTCGCAAGCTTCTCGGTGATGGTGATCAGTACGGTATAAAGCTATCGTACGCTGTACAACCTAGCCCAGACGGACTTGCGCAAGCTTTCATTCTTGGAGAGGAGTTCATAGGAAATGACCCTTGTTGCCTCATTCTTGGAGACAACATTTTCTATGGTCAGCATTTTTCAGATAATTTGCGCTCGGCTAGCGCGCAAGAGCAAGGTGCCACGGTTTTCGGCTATCACGTTTCTGATCCAGAACGTTTTGGTGTTGTTGAGTTTGACTCGGCCGGTCGAGCCTTGAGCATCGAAGAGAAACCGCTCATTCCAAAGTCTAACTACGCTGTGACCGGCCTATACTTCTATGACAACAGCGTTGTCGAGATCGCCAAGAGTATCAAGCCTTCATCGCGAGGTGAGCTTGAGATTACTGACGTGAATCGTGCTTACCTCGACCAGAAAACACTCCATGTTGAAATGCTCGGCCGTGGTTTTGCATGGCTGGATACTGGCACCCACGATTCACTACTTGAAGCAAGCCACTTTGTGCATACCATTGAGCAAAGACAAGGGCTGAAAATCGCTTGCCTAGAAGAAATTGCTTATAACAATGGATGGATTAATGCAGAACAATTGGCAGCTCAGGCGGAATCAATGAAAAAAACGGGTTATGGACAATATCTGAAACGACTGTTGGATTCCAACGCGCACTGATATTGATGTTTATTTTCGCTCCTAAGTAGGCAATTTGCAGGATTAAAATGTCGGTTAGATCCCGAAAAGTCGCAGTCTTGTTAGCTGCCTACAATGGAATGGAATGGATAGAGGCGCAGCTGACCTCTATCCTCCATCAGTCGCTCGTGGATGTTACCGTTTACATAAGTGTTGATCCGTCCTCTGATGGAACGGAGTCATGGTGTGCACACTACGCGAAAATGCATCCTGAGATAGTCGTTCTTCCAGAGCATGGAAAATTTGGAAGTGCTTCACGGAATTTTTTCCGGTTAATTCGTGATGTGGATTTCGATACTTACGACTTCCTTGCGTTTGCTGATCAAGATGATTTATGGCACATCGATAAACTGTCGCGGGCAATTGAAGCCATTTGCGAGAAAAAAGTAGATGCTTACTCCAGTAATGTAACAGCGTTCTGGTCAGATGGTAGAACTCATCTACTGGATAAAGCACAACCCCAGGTTGCGTGGGACTACTTGTTCGAAGCGGCTGGCCCTGGTTGTACATACGTCATGACGAATGAACTTGCCACCTCCATGAAACATGCGGTTTGCCAGAACTGGATCAAGATACAAGATGTCAGCCTGCATGACTGGTATTGTTATGCCTTTGCTCGTAGCAATGGCTTTACCTGGTACATTGATCCAAGGCCGTCTATGGACTACCGGCAACACGCACGTAATCAGGTAGGTGCAAATAAGGGGTGGAAACCCTTACTGGCACGCTACAGTATGATTAATGACGGTTGGTGGTTCGGTCAAATCAAAATTTTATCACAACTTTTTGGGCGTGCTGCCTCACCAATAACTCATGATTGTTTGCGCTTGGGATGTCCGCAGTTAATACGTCTATCTTTTAAAGCGTGGCAATGTCGTCGCAGGAAACGCGATAAAATTTTATTTTTTATAATCTGTTGGGTCGGTGCATTTTCAGTGAGTAAGTTGAAATGACTGCATCGAGAGTATTGGTGACTGGAGCAAGAGGGCTGGTCGGCGAGGCATTAGTTTTTCGATTGATGGTGGACCAGAAGCATATACCCGTCGCAGCGGTCCGGGGTGTGACAAGATTAAGTGGCCTCTGCTCAGTATTGCCGCTGGAATTGACAGCTCCTGCAGATCTGCCTGATTTTACTCATATAGATGTAGTGGTGCATGCGGCGGCCCGCGTGCATGTGATGCGTGAAAACGTGACCGACGTCATGGAAGCATTTCGCAAGGTAAATGTAGAGGGAACCGTTCGTCTTGCACTCACTGCTGCAGCTGCAGGAGTGAAACGTTTCATTTTTATCAGTTCTATAAAAGTCAACGGTGAAAGCACATTGGCGGGCAAAGCTTTCCAGGCGGATGATTTACCTTACCCCGAAGATGCGTATGCCATTTCCAAATATGAGGCGGAGCAGAGGTTAAGACAAATAGGACAGGAAACGGGCATGGAGATTGTAATTATCAGGCCTCCGCTAGTCTACGGTCCCGGCGTAAAAGCTAATTTCCTGACGATGTTGAAATTCGTTGGGAAAAATATTCCTTTGCCGTTAGGAATGATAAAAAATAGAAAGAGTTTTGTTTCGATCTATAATCTTACTGATTTTATTGTGACGTGCATTGATCACCCAGGTGCAGCTAACAATACTTTCCTTGTCAGCGACGATTGCGATGTTTCAACAACAAAATTAATGCGGCTTTTGGCGTCCGCGATGAAGAAAAAGTCTCGGCTGGTGCCAGTCCCTAGTGTATTGCTCAAGACAGTCGGCATGCTGCTCTGCAAACGCGCGGTAGTGCATCGTGTTTGTGACTCATTACAAGTTGATATTAATAAGAATCGAATATTGTTAGGTTGGAGTCCACCGGTAAATATTGAGGTGGCGATACAGCGTACTGTGCACTTTTATCAGGAAAAAAGATAAAATGATGCTTTCTTTATTGCTGGCTGTATTGCTGGGGTCATGGGTATTAACATTTTTGATGATGCGCTATGCATTAGCCAAAAAAATGATCGATGTACCCAATGAGCGCAGTTCTCACACGACTCCGACCCCGAGGGGCGGAGGCGTTGCTATTGTAGTTGCCTTCAACTTGGCTCTACCGTGTCTTTCTCTACTGAATGTTTTAAGTCTGAACGCACTTTATGGGTTGTGGGGTGCGGGTATTGCGGTGGCGGTAATAGGATTCGCTGATGATCACGGACATATCCCTGCTCGCTGGCGCTTGCTAGGGCATTTTTCCGCCGCCTCTTGGGCGTTATATTGGATGAACGGGTTCGCACCACTGACTATCTATGATGCTCCAGTTGATCTAGGAGTGATGGGGACATTGTTAGGAATGTTTTATCTGGTGTGGTTACTTAATCTTTATAACTTCATGGATGGTATTGACGGACTGGCAAGCATTGAAGCCATTACTACTTGTTTAGGGTTGGCGCTTGTTTATTGGTGTAGCGGTTATTCAGATCAAATTTGGTTGGCTCTTCTGTTGGCGGCATCCGTTCTGGGTTTTTTATATTGGAACTTTTCTCCGGCGCGCATCTTTATGGGTGATGCAGGCAGTGGTTTTCTGGGTGTTTCATTAGCAGTCATTATTTTGTACGGTGCTTGGTTGTCTCCAGAATTATTTTGGAGTGGCCTTATATTGCTTGGTGCGTTCATCGTTGATGCAACATGGACGCTCATCGTCCGACTTGTAAACGGCGAAAAAGTACACGTTGCTCACAGTAATCACGCTTATCAGCACGCTGCGCGATACTTCGCCAGCCATAAACTCGTGACTCTTGGTGTTATCAGTATAAATATTGTATGGCTCCTGCCTTTGTCTCTGATGGTTGGATTGAAGATGCTGAGTGGGATAGTAGGTTTAATGATTGCGTATATCCCTATATGTATCTTGGTTTGGAAATTTAAAGGTGGGAGGCCGGCCTGATGGGAAGTAATACTAATCGAAAACTTGATGGTGCATGGCGCCAAATTATGGATAACACTCTAATTAAATTTTTGCTGACAGGTGGGCTCGCGACCTTGCTTCAGTATTTCATACTGTGGTGTGGAGTCGAATTTTTAGGACTGCTTGCTGCTACGGCATCCGGAATAGGGTACATGGCCGGCTCCATCGTTAGTTACTTTGTTAACTATTACTACACGTTTAACAGCACTCAGTCTCATACGGGAGCAGCGGCCAGATTTTACATCATGGTGTGTTTTGGCTGGCTTATGAATACTGTGATTGTCGGCTTGCTGGCTGATTTTATGAACTGGAATAAATGGATTGCACAAGGAATCGCTACGGCGATCGTTTTGATTTGGAACTTTTGTTCCTCTCGCTACTGGGTTTTTAAATCGGTGTGACATGAAAAAATTAATATCTGTTGTGGTGCCCGCTTATAACGAAGAAGAAGTAATCGAGCTTTTTCATAGTCGCATGAGTGAAGTCTTTGAACAGTTGTCAAACTATAATTGTGAGATGATTTTTGTTAATGACGGAAGCACTGATAAAACACAATTTTTAATGAATCAGTTGGCGAATCGAGATGATCGTGTCAGTACGGTCAATTTATCAAGAAATTTTGGTAAAGAAGCCGCTATGAGCGCCGGTCTGGATGTGGCGAAAGGAGACGCAGTCGCTATATTTGACGCGGACTTGCAAGACCAGCCAGAGTTGTTGCTAGCGTTTGTTGATAAGTGGGAAGAAGGTTTTGACGTAGCTTATGCCAAACGCACTCATTGCGACGGTGAATCTTGGTTAAAAAAATTTACGGCTTCAATTTTCTATAAGTTAATGCTGAAGATATCCAGGGTGAATATTCCGCAGGATACAGGTGATTGCCGCCTCATGAGCCGGCGTGTAGTTGATGCCTTGATCTCACTGAGGGAGCATCACCGCTTCATGAAAGGCCTGTTTGCTTGGGTGGGCTTTCCTTCGGTAGCGGTAGAGTATCGCAGAGATTCGCGAGCAGCCGGTGTTACCAAGTTTAACTATTGGAAATTGTGGAATTTTGCATTGGAAGGCATCACATCCTTCACAATTGCACCATTGAAAATAGCGAGCTATCTCGGTTTTATCGTCGCTTTGACCGCTTTTCTATTCGGTATTTTTATTATCTTGAAGACGTTATTCCTGGGCGATGTGGTCCGAGGGTACCCAACATTGATGGTGACAGTGCTATTTATAGGTGGTATCCAATTGTTTTTTATTGGCGTCCTTGGCGAGTATATCGGTAGGGTGTTTGGTGAAACCAAAGCAAGACCGCTGTACCTCATAGCAGAGCATAAGATTTCCCGTATTGCTTCAACGGCGAACGAGGTTGGCGATGAAAAATGATACGCTCGGGGAACTGTTTAAGAACAAAACTAACAATTTGAATTTAATGAGGTTGATTGCTGCTCTTGCCGTAATTTATGGTCATGCCTCAGCGGTTACTGGCAAAGGCCCTGCCGATATATTTTTACAATGGGTGGGTTATAAGTTTATCGGAGGCGTCGCCGTTGATGTCTTTTTTGTAATCAGTGGCTATTTGATCACCCAAAGTGCGTTGAGTAAAAATGGATTAATTTATTACTGTGCTTCAAGGATTCTTCGAATTTACCCTGGCTTGATAATGTGCGTGTTTTTCACAGTTTTCATTTTAGGTTTGAGTCTGACGAAAGCTCCCGATTATTTGCATTCCCAACAGGTGTGGGAATATTTTTTTGTGAATATCAGTGCTTTTAATACTGCATATTTTTTGCCGGGGGTGTTTGAAAATCTACATGACAAAGCCATAAACGGTTCTTTATGGTCTCTCGTGGTAGAAGTTCGACTGTACATTATCGTACTGGCGCTGGCGGTTTTGGGTGTTCTGAAAAAACGTTCAGTTTTCAATTTTCTGTTCTTTTTTAGTATTATCGCTGGTTACTTAAATCCCGAGTTCTGGAAGTTTCTGTTCCTCTATGAAAATCACCAGCATGTTGCCTTGATGTTTCTGATAGGTAGTTTTTGCCTTATCAATAAAGACGTCATTTATATCGGCCCGGGCGTTTTGCTGCTGCTGATGTTCTTCGCGGCGTCACAACACGGTACCCCCTCTTTCGGTGTTGCTTACACAATACTAATACCTTATTTGGTATTCTATTTGGCTTTTGCGCCAGGCTTTGGATGGTTTAACAAGTTTGGAGACTACTCTTATGGTGTTTACCTATACGGTTGGATATGCCAGCAACTTGTGGTCATGTGGTTACCTGAATCTACCAATTTTTCGTTGACCATACTAAGCAGTTTGCTGGCGTTCTCCTTTGCTTTTGCGTCTTGGCACCTGGTGGAAAAACCTTCGATCAACTGCCGTAAGTACTTTAAACCATCCTTTTCTAAACCTGCCTTGACTACTGAAGTTTAGAATCTTTTTGGGGAGTGGAATGCAATGAATTTGTTCCGTGAAAGAAACATTGATTATTTGATAATATTTAGTTTTGCAATAGTTGCTTTATTGCTGCTCATTGCTAACCCTGGTTATTTTAATCATGATGAGTTGCAGAAACTTGATCATATAAAAGCGAGCGGGCTTATAAGTTATCTCGAAACATATGTTGCATTACAGCAAGGAAGCAATTTTGGCGTTCCCGTACGTCCGTTCTCCTTTTTGATTCAGGGACTATTGGCTTTGTTCATGGAACGATTGCCAGTCGTAGTGCATCTATTTGCCGTTCTTACCCATGCTGCGGTTGGCTGTCTTATTTATAGTGCATGCAAGCAGTTAAACGTTAAGCGAACCTTGGCATTAACGATCTCTTTGATTTTCATCATCAACCCTCTGGGTATATTGGCAACAGGCTGGTCAGCTGCATTGATGGATCGGTGGTATATTCTGTTCGGTATTGCAGCCTTTATCTGCGCTGATCAGTACGTACGCTTGGGAAACAACTTATTCAGATTGTTATTGGTCTTTCTTTTTTCAGGCCTTTCAATGCTGTCTAAAGAAACTGCGGTTATTCTACCTGCGTTAATGTGTATTATCATTCTGGCAGACCCGCAGGTCATCAAAACAAAACGGTTTTGGCAAGCGGCTATTGTTTGGTGTTTGCCAGTTTTGTTGTTCATGCTCTATCGATTGCCGGCGCTGATTGCATCGTTTGGTAGTCCTGATGTTAGTGCTTATAAAGCATCTATACATAACGTGCCTGAGGGCGTTTTTGTATATTTGGCCTACCCGTTTCTTATCCTGACTGGTGAAGCAGGAAATTGGGTTTTTGTTTCAACGGTTAATATGTACGCGGCAATTGCCCTACACGCGCTGGTGTGCCTGGCGCTTGTGCGTGTTTACGGGTTGAAAGCTTTTTTCATATATGTATGTGGTTATTTTTTATTCCTCGCACCTGTTCTTCTAATTCCAATCAAGGCTGCGCATTATCTTTATGGCTCATCAATAATTTTGAGCGTTGGTGTGGGGGTTCTTATTATTCAGAACTGGAAAGAGTATCCAATTCCAAAAATAATAGGACTGAGCGCGCTTGCAGTTCTTTTTAGTCATACTATCTTTAATCAAGCATTTGTATATTCCATTGGCCAGTGCATGAACACTGCTCAAATTTCGACTGAGTCCGCCTATGCATCGAGTAATCGACCTGCTCGTGTTGATTTTCAAGCGGACGCCGGTGCTCCAGAGCACGTGCTTTATAGAATGGTGACCGGAAGGAATCGCATTGGCGATAGTTCCTCGTTGGAACTCAGTGTATCGAAGTCAGGCGCAGAGCTTCCAGACAACACTTTGGGTTTAAGAATGAATTCTCAATGCGTTGTATATTCCCCATTTAAGTAGAGAATTACTTATAGAGGGTTGGCTAAAATAGGCCCTTTGGAAAACGCTTATACAATTTGTTGGAACACTTATGTTAAACCGGCCCCTCATTTAGGGCCGGTTTGAATTGCAGGTGATGTGCATGCGGTACAGTCGTCTGGTTGCGTCTTGGTCAAGTGTATTCATACTCAGCGTAACGCTATGGGCATTAATTTGGTGGTTTGACCGTATTTCGCTTGGATTAGAGCCGGGCGTATACTTGTTTACATGGGGAAGTGTTGGTAACTTTTTGCCTTTTTTTATAATTTTCATATCCCTTTTGTTGCTAATTAATAGATTAGTTGCTCCTTTTTTGATCGCGTTAGCGTCGGGGGCTTTATTCTATTTTGCGAGTTTCAAAAAGAGTGAATTACTTGGCCGACCCTTGTCAAGTGAAGATATTCTTTTTGTCCGATATTTGGATCGTGGGGCGATTGATTTATTCAAAAGTTATATCGATATAAAATGGCTAGTGTTGTCGATTGTGATGGCGCTTATATTTGTATTTGTATTCATTTTTGTTGAAAGTAGGGTGTTTAGAAAGAGATCCATTGCAAGGCTTTTAGTTTCGTGTGTTTTTACCGGTATGTTGGCTATTGCGGGTTATTTTGGTTCTCCTGATAAATTTTACGATTTCAGACTGATGCGCTTTTCGTGGAACGATCAAACCAGTGTTTTGCACGCAGGTGTGATTAGCAAGATTATTTATAATTTTATTAAAGATAAGGCTGCCAACGATGAACCAGTGAATTATCGGGATGTTGATTATATCGTTGACAAATATGGTTCGGATCAAGGTGTATCTGCTTCTGTTTCCGACCAAGAGAATATGCCCGATATTATTATCGTACAGAGTGAAGCATTTTCCGATCCGGCTCTTTTTAAGGGGGCGGATGAACTGCGCGCTGCCGTGCCTGTTTACGCTGCCGCGGTTGAACAAGGGAGGGCAGGCTATATGAAGGTTCCTACGTTCGGTGGTGGCACTATACGGACGGAATATGAAGTTCTTTCAGGCTGCCCTTTATTGGCTTATCCAAAAATCGAGTTTCCTTACATGCAACTCGATTCTACTGATGTTGACGGACTCGCAGCTCAGGCAAAAAAAACGGGATATTCTACACTCGCGATTCACGGTAACACCGGCAGTTTTTGGAACAGGACCGAGTTTTTCAAGAAAGCACATTTCGATAAATTTCTAACTATCACCGATTTTTTGGAAGATTCGAAAAAAAACGGTTTCTTTATGTCGGATCAGAGTTTGACAGATTTGATTATTCATCAGTTTGATAATCATAACGAAAGGAAATTTGTTTTCGCTGTGAGCATAGAAGCGCATGGTCCTTATTCTTCAAAAGACTCCACCTTAGATAAGTATGGCAATAGCGGTATTCTTCGATCGTTAAGTCCAGAAGCACAATCTGAGTTGCAGACCTATATGGGGCACATACATAACGCAGATGCACAATTGGGTAGGCTTCATGATTATCTAGAGAAACGGAATAAGCCTTATATACTGGCTTTTTATGGTGATCATCTCCCTTCATTTGTTTCTGTATACAACGAACTATCGTTCAAGAATGGTCTTCCTGCAAAGTCACAACAGGTTCCATGGGTGGTATTCACAAATGTACCTGGTGAAGCTTTCAATATTCAGACTTCTTGGGCCCTTGGCGCAGCGATATTTAATAGGGCTGGAATAAGGTCGTCTCAATATTTAAATTTACTGAATGCTTTTGCACGAACGGAAGGGGGCAGTGCTTCAGAATCTGAACTTCAGGCACTGCATTCAGTGGTTAGATTGCAAGTGCAGGGAAAGTTTTCCGAATATATTAACCAAAGAGTATTGGGTAAGTGAAACTCAAACTTATTTTGCTTGTATTTTTGATTTTTGTGGCTTGTTACAAGTTTGCAGGTCGGGATGTAAATTTTGATGTGCAACCGCATCGTTTTGACTCATGCACCCAACCCGCTAATATTTCAGAGTTAAGCTGGGCTATTACTAAACCAGGCGTGACGTCTGTAGCTGTCTATGTGACGAAAGTCGGGGAGCCAGAGACGTTGTGGAGTTCTGGACCACTTATTAGAACGCTTAAAACGGGTGCATGGGTATCTGATGGGCTAACGTTTGTACTGAGGGATCAGAATAATAATTTCTTGGCTAGACGAACCGTAGATACCACGCGCTGCGTGGGCGCTGAATTCGGCGAATGATGAGAGTCATGATGGGTTAACGCAGGGGATATACAGCCTGCTAGATCATTTCGAATAACTCCGCAGCGTCGAACCTTGCATCCCAGTCATTCGCAACTCTGAACACTTCAGATTCTGCAGCGGTGGTTGTGTAATTTAGTGCGGATGAAATTGCTTCATTCATTTCAAGTCTGTGATCGCAGAGGTATACACCTTTTTCACCGCAATGCTGGTTCATTTCACCAAAGCGAGTTGAAATTATCGGCAAACCTAACGCTTTGTATTCATAATATTTTATAGGATCAACGGAGGCAGTTAACTCATTTCGTAAAAAAGGAATTATTGCAATGTCAAATGACAGCATTCTTACCAAAGCATCTTGATGGCTGCAAGGAGCGAAAATTTTCAGGTTCTCAGGGAGTCTTATGCTCGAACGGTTAAATACCGGTCCTATAACATGAACTAAATCATTTGGGCGCGATTCAGCAAGATCAATAACCCACTGCCAGTCAAACCAAGCACCGATTGTGCCTAAGTAGCCAAATACCCTGGGCGAGCCTGTACTCATTTTGCTCAACTTTGCCGGTAATAAAGATGAGTCAAGCCCATTAGGTACTAACTTTACATTGTTATGTTGTCTGCTCCACTTTGTTTTTAACTGCGTTGAAGATGCCATGACGACATTAGCATTCATCGCTATCTGCAACTCACGACGAGCCATAGCTGATCTTGAGAGCCCCTTGAAAAAGGTCGGGAAGTCATCCATTGCATCATAAACTGATTTGCAGTTCTTGAGCTCTTTGAGGATTTGCAGTGCTAGTACCGTGGGTTTGCCAACAACCAGCAGAGTTTCTTGCTGGTTAGAAAATTTTTTTATTTCTTGTATAAGTTCGGACCAATATAGCGTTCTGTTGAGCAGTCCAGATGCCGGAAGTGGTTCCAACGGTAACGCTCGAGGTTTGAGCACGCTTAACCAAGACTCAGAATGCGCGCCGTCAATTTTGTCGTTTACCCCAATTTTTTTGAAGTCGGCCAAACAAGGAAAACGACTTGGATAAGGTTCAACCCACAAAACATCGCCGCCGGTTTTCTTGTGAAACCAGCGGGCGAATTTTTGCGGTCTTTGCGCGAAACTAGTCCAGGCGACCGGTGACAGGTAAACCAGCCTTGTCAAGCGCAGAACTCTTTGAGAACTTCAACGATACGCTGAGCGCCCTTACCATCACCGTAAGGCGAAACGCCCCGTGCCATTGCCTTATAGGCTTGAGGGTCGTCTAGCAATTTTTGGGCTTCATTTAGAATAAGATCGTAATTTGGGCCTACGAGTTTTACTACGCCCATATCAACCGCTTCTGGTCGCTCAGTCTCGTCGCGAAGTACAAGTACCGGAATTCCCAGTGCTGGCGCCTCTTCCTGTACACCACCGGAGTCACTGATAATCAGGTAGGATTTTTTCATTGCGGCAATGAATGGCGAGTAATCCAGTGGGTCGCACAGAATAATGTTCGGCACCTCCGATAGCATCTCGTAGGCGATGTCTTTCACATTTGGATTAGGGTGAACTGGATACAAAATCTGCACATCCTGATTTCGCTCGGCGAGTGTTTTCAGGGCACGGCAAATATTTTTGAAAGGGGCGCCAAAGTTTTCACGACGGTGCGAAGTCACCAGTATCAAGCGTTTGCTGTCGTCAAGTTCGATTCCCAGGGTGAGATCTTTTGCAGCTGTCATTAACAATGCATCGATGACGGTGTTACCCGTCACGGTAATATCCTGATTAGCGATACCTTCACGCAGCAGATTGTCTTTTGAACTTTGGGTCGGGGCAAAATGCCATTTTGTCAAGCGCCCCGCCAACACGCGATTGGCTTCTTCCGGAAACGGGTTCTGCATATCCCACGTGCGGAGGCCAGCCTCCACGTGACCAAACGGTATACGGCGATAGAAGCAAGCGAGAGACATCGCGAAAACTGTCGTCGTATCACCTTGGGCGAGAACAACGTCAGGTTTTTCTTCAAGTAATACTTTATCCAGCTCCAACAGCAACCTGGCCGTCAGCTCCGTAAGTGTCTGGTTAGGCTTCATGATGTTCAGATCAATGTCGGGAACGATCCCGAAGAAACTCATCACTTGATCGAGCATGTGACGATGCTGTGCTGTTGCCAGTACCCGAACTTCGGCCCAAGACTGTTCCTTGAGGGCGAGGATCACGGGTGCCATCTTGATCGCTTCTGGCCGGGTGCCAACAGTGCACATAATTTTCATACAAACGTTCCTATGTAGATTTTATTAAATGACGAGCCATCTTGCTCGACGCATTGAATATCGAGTTAGCTGTTAGTTTCGTCATTTTTGTAGGCGTGTGGAGTCCAAGTGCCCCACTTTGCTTCATACGTAGCTTTATTTTGATCGAACAACGCCTGACGATCGGCACTTTTAAGCTTATTGAATGAAGCTGAAAGATGGTGATGGATAAATACGTCTTCAGCACAAGCAATCGTTAAGCCAAGTTGTTCGATTCGACGGCAGTAGTCGTCATCTTCAAAAAAGCCTCGCCCGAACGCTTCATCCAGTGGTCCTACATCCTCATAAACTTTGCGTGGAAACATGACGCAGAAAAATGCGACCGTTTGAATGGGCTGTAGTTTTCCGATGTGGCTAAGTGTGTATTTAGCTGCTTCGACCTGCATTTCTTCCATGTTTTGGTATGCAATCTGGATTTTTGCTTCATTGCCTATGTTGTTGGTAACTGGACCAACAATACCGACTGATTTGTTACGCTCCAGGTGGCGGTACATCGTACGAATCCAGCCCGGGGTGACAAATGTATCGTTGTTCAGAAGAACCAGAAACTCACCGTCAGCAATGGCCAAGCCTTGGTTATTCGCTGCGGCGAAACCGCGATTATCATCGTTCAGAATGATTTTACGATTTTCACCTTGAGACACCCAGTCCGTGAGGAGAGCGGGGGTTCCGTCAGCGGAAGCGTTGTCTACGACAATGATCTGAAGATTTTCGTGGTTGGAGTACTCGACGATACTGGCCAAGCAGGCTTTGGTGAGTTCGATGTTGTTGTACGTCACTACAACCACGCTCACTCGGGGTACGCACCGTTCTTGCTCAATGCGCTTGATCATCTGTACCGCGCGATGTCCCCATGTCTGATTTCTGGCAAATGCCTGGCGCGCAGGAATGCGCTCGGATGCATTTGGTGCCTCCAACTCTTCACTGATTGCACGAATGAAATCCTGAGTGGTCGGGCATGCATGTACCAGATTTTCGAATTGTTTTATCTCTGGCAAATCTACGGATACCACTGGTTTTCCGGCGCTAAGATACTCATAGACCTTGACTGGGTTGGTTGCAAGAGTTAGAGGAATCACTTGAAAAGGAAGTAAGCAGACGTCAAATGCGTGAACGTATTTTGGTAATTCGCCATAAGGCATTTCGCCTGTAAAAATCACGTTTTCCAGATGAGCAAGCTTTTCGCGAGCGCCAACAGTATCGGCACCAATCATCAGAATGCAATGTTGTGGAAACGCCCTGGCGACGTTCTCCATCAGCGTTACGTCGAACCACTCGGCAATTGCACCGTAATAACCGATGATCTTACGTTGCTGAGGATCGGTGTAAACGTTGCCAGGACGGTTGGCAAAGTGGTCGTATTCTCCAGCGTTTCGGATCAGAACCCTGTTCTGTGTGTGTTTTGAAACAATTTCATCAAGCCACGTAGAGGTTGTAATCGTAATGTCTGCGTTGCGCATCAAAGCGCGTTCAATAGACAACACTTCTTCGGATACATTACCAAACCCTTCGTGGTGATCCATGCAGTCATAAACTACTTCGCTATCAGGAAGCATGTTGCAGGTTTCGTACCAGAACGGATGTTGAATCATTGAAACGATTTGGCGGGTACCTGCCCAGTTCAGTACCTGTCCGATCGAACCTCTGAGTTGCTCTGAAATGTCGAAACTTGGCGCGGTGGTGTAGATTACCGGAGAGCCCTTAGCGTAAAGATTGATTTGGAACAGGCGGCCGTGCGTATCCAACTGCTCAACATGGAAGCCAGGTCTCGGGTCGTCAATCAAATTTACGGAAACATAAAAGACCCTGCGACCTGCGCCTGTCAGTGCTTGAGCCAGTTGTTGTGGTCGTTGATGACGGAAGTGCCAGTCAATTACCCCCCAAAATATATAGTCGGCAAGCCCTTCCTGTTGCGGAGCGGGACGCAGGGAGGGTAGCTCAAATAAATTAACGCTCATCAGCTGCGTTTTTACGGCGGAAATCGGAGCTTCAACAATCGTGGAGTATGAATGACGAACAGTCTTTTTCACTGCTGTCGAAAGCGGTAGCCTATGGTAGACACCACGCAGTTTGTTTTTTAACGAGCGTTTGTCTCCTGCAGTTATACCGTGGCGCGCGATGCGCATGGCGAGCCGCAGGGGCTTGGTCAGCATCCAGGACTTACTTTCGATGACCTTCGTATATTGAGCCTCAATAATATGGAGGTGTTCAACCTCGCTATTCAGCCTCTTGGCATCGGTGTGGAGCTGCTCAACAGTATTGTTAAGCTGTTCAACTTGGTTATGCAGTTGCTCAGCTTCACTGTGAAGTTGTTCAACTTTGCTATGAAGCTGGTCGACTACGAGGTTGTGAGCTTCGGCAGTGATGCGATGTGTTTCTTCGCTCGATTTCAATGCTGCTTGCGTTTCAGCGTGTATCAGCAACAGCTCTGTCTGGCGTGCCTCAAGGCTTTCGCGAACCTTTTCAAATTCGTCGTATTGTGTTTTCAGTAGTTGGCGGTGCAGGTCCATCTTGTCCCTTAACTGGCTGTTTGGTTCGATATTCAAATTTTTTAGGTAAAGCTTTGTAGCTTCGTGGTTGTCCAAGTTGGAGTAGACGAGAAGTATTTGCTCGCCTGGCCAATAATTCGGCTGATCCTGGGAGGTATCTGTAACACTGCTATGTGTCAGTGCCCAAGTCCCGAAGCTGGCAGGTATGTTATCGAAGTCAAACGAATAAAAATGCTCGTCGATCAGGTCTTTCTCTCTGAACGGTAGCAGGAGAGCAATGAATTTTTTCGCCTTTGTGCGCACCTTGTCCAGTACGTTCCATGGTTCAGCGAAATGCTCGAGCGTGTTGGATGAAAACAACACGTCCCATGCAGGACTGGAGCTTTCCCCGAGGAAGTCGTCACAGATAAACAAATGTTTGGGGTAAGCAGCGCGCGCTTTGGCGATTGCCTCGGGAGAGAAATCGACGCCAACGAGTTCTGGTAGTTGTAAACGGTTGGCGAGGTTTTGTGTTCCGTCTCCTTGCGCGCAGCCCCAATCGCACATCGTGAGCTGTTGATCTTTTATCTGATCTGTCAGCCAAGCCGGAAAACCGTTGACGGCAACTTCGCTGAAAAAAATGCTTTGCTCTCGGCCAAAATTTTCTTCCCAATCATTTGAGAACCGATAGTCCCAGTAAGTCTTGGAGTTAACTTCACCAGCCGGCTTTTTATCATCTGTCGTTTTTTTCATGGTGTAAGTGTTCCTGTTCTCACGGAATCATTTGAAATGACCATCGAGATTCTCGGCATGAATTGCCCGGAAGCGTTACCTATAAATGAAGAAGAAAAGTACTGTGCCCCTTCCACGTACTCATAGTAATGAATCGCTGCTGATGATCGGTTTTCAATGGCTGCAACCAGAAGATAGTCACCGGAGCACAAGTAATTGTCAACTTCAAAGCAAACTTCCTGAGTGTTACCATTATCAGCGGTGAAACTTAGTTTTTGATTCCAGGTGCTGCCAACGATAAGATCGCTACCTGCGAGATTTTTAAATGAGAACGAAACAGACAGTCCCTCAATTGTATTTAACGATTGAGTTTTAAATTTTATCTTGATGATCATCTTTTCGTGATCAGTGTAAAGATTCTTTTGGACACCTTCAGCATCGTAGACGCCAGCGCTCTGGATAATTCCAATGTGCGAACCCCATTGATTGATCGGTTGAAGAACCTCTCGCTTTTGGGGCTTGGCTTCGGGTGAATAAATGTCAGGGGCTTTCTCGGGCTTGCGGTCGAAAAGATGTTCGGTGTATTGCGCGGTAACAGGAAATACTTCACCGATGGCCCGAACAGTTCCTTTATCAAGCCACAGAGCACGGTCACATAGAGTCCGGACGGCTGCAACATCATGCGATACGAATAAAATGCTGACGCCGGACTCCTTCATCTGCTTAATGCGATCCAGGCATTTCGCCTGGAAGCGCGCATCGCCCACAGAAAGGGCTTCGTCAACGACTAGAATACTTGGTTTGGTATGCACGGCGACTGAAAATGCGAGGCGCACATACATCCCGGAGGAATAGGTTTTTACAGGCTGATCGATGAACTCGCCGATCTCTGCAAAAGCTTCTATGTCAGCGTATGCCGCTTCAATTTCCGCAAGCGTTAACCCTAGAATAGCGGCATTGAGATAAACGTTTTCTTTTCCGGTAAATTCGGGGTTGAAACCGGCACCAAGCTCAAGCAGCGCAGCGATACGTCCGCGTACGTGGATCTCGCCGCCACTCGGATTCAACGTGCCGCATAGCATTTGTAATAGCGTGGATTTTCCGGAGCCGTTGCTTCCAATTATACCTACCGTTTCGCCGGCTCTAACTTTGAATGAAGCATTTTTAAGAGCCCAGAATTCGTTGAAGTACTTTCGCTTTCCACGGAAGAGCATTTGTAGCAACCGCTGGTGCGGCTTGTTATACACTTCATAACACTTGCTCAGATTTTCGACGCTGATTACCGGATCAGAGTACATCGGCAAACCCCTTGCGCGTTTTTTGAAACCAGGCAAAACCACACCAAGCGACGACTCCGCCGATCACTAGCATTATGCTCCAAGTCAGAAGGTCTGGTACTTGACCGAAAATGAGCACGTTACGACTTTGCTCAATAATGTACGCCAGCGGGTTGATGCGTATCCAGACCTGATATTTCTCTGGAAGCGCTGTAACAGGAAAAAACACAGCGGACATAAACAACATGACTGTCGTAAACATTACTGTTATTTGCGTAATGTCTCGAAGGTAAACGCCGAGCGAAGCAAAAAGCCAACTAAGTCCCATGATACTGAGGAACAGTGGGAGTAAGACAAAGGGGAGTAGTATCGCTGTCCATGGAATGCTGTGTTTGAACACAAGCTGTGCCAGTAATAATACTACTAGACTGATCGCGGCGTGAAACAGCGCCGACATAAAAGCAACCCATGAAAGAACCTCGACCGGAAAAACTACCTTTTTTACATAGCTTACGTTTGAAGTTATTAGTCCGGGGGCTTTGTTTATGCACTCTGCGAATAAGCCATGGATGAGTAGTCCTACGAATAAAATGATTGCAAAGTCAGTTTTGCTTTCGTCGGCAGATACACCCCAGCGTGCTTTGAATACGACCGAAAATACGAAGGTGTATATAACAAGCATCAAAATCGGGTTGAAAAAAGACCATGATAGACCCAGCGTCGAACCGCGGTAGCGTCCGAGGACTTCGCGTTTGCTCAATTGCATTATCAAACGCTTGTTGCACCAAAAACTATTTATCATTTCTAACGGGCTAGCTGAATAATTTTTCATCAGTGTTTGACTCGATTTCTAATGCAGAGGCTTTGCGGCATTCAATTTTGGCAGTGATGAAATGCTACCCGTTTGTTGAGCAAGTCGGAAAAAGCTCAAATTGTTGGTACGAATCCATGCGTATATTGCCTTGAAAAAAGGAGCGACAGGTCGCTCAAGGGCTCGCCGGTTCGGTGAGCTCAGGGTTACGTTCGAGACGCGCATGGTATCGTATCAGGCTATGGAATTTCACCCTGTAATCGCCGTTTTTGATGCATTTAAAGTAGGCTCAGAACCCCCACGAGAATTCGGCGCTAAAGCCGGTCGGGCGTAGATAAACGCGGGCCATGGGAGAACGATGTCCTGTAATTTCGACGAAGGGTAGGCCTTTTGCGTGGGCTGGCAGTAGGCCATATCAAAGGAAGCAGTGCTATGGACGAACAAATTCGATGAGTTTTTGAGTTTTTTCCCGACCCTACGTAAGGTTTTGAAGGCTCTGGATACATATTTTTTCCCGACGCTCACACATTTTAAAGTCGGAAGCTCTGGAAGTGACACTGGCATATTGCCTTCTTTCAGGTGTCGCTGGGGGCTCCCCGCTCGAAGCCCAGTCGCCGCTGTTCGCGAGCCGCGTGGGGCACTTATTTCGTGTAATACTACATTTGATTCTGCAAAGAAAAATTCGATGAGGTGAGGGGAGCGCCAGACTTATGGATAAATTCAGGGTTTTCTTGCTGAGTCTGCCTCGACGGCAAAAACGGCTGCTGCAAGTGACGACGGACTGCTTGCTTGTTTGGTTAGCGCTGTGGCTCGCCTTTATCGTCCGCCTCGGCATAGACGATATGTACAATCCTTTTCGGGTTCACTTTTGGCTATTTCTCTGCGCTCCCATGGTCGCCATTCCGTTGTTTATACGATTTGGCATGTACCGGGCGGTAATGCGTTATTTCGGTAATGATGCGCTAGTTGTCATCATTAAGGCGGTGAGTCTTTCGTCTTTGATTCTGGCATTGGTGGTCTATTGGTACAGCAACCATGAAGCGGTGATTCCGCGTTCCATTATTTTCAATTACTGGTGGCTGAGCCTCGTGATTATCGGCGGATTACGCTTATGTATGCGTCAATATTTCATGGGTGACTGGTTCATTGCTGCCCAGCACGTACCCTTTACCAGTCGGGATGACGGCCTCACCAAGGTCGCAATTTACGGAGCCGGTGTTGCGGGTAATCAACTGGTTGCTGCGCTTCGAATGGGGCGCACCATGCGCCCGGTGGCTTTTGTTGATGATGATGCCAGTATCGCCGAACGTTCTATTTCCGGCCTTCAGGTCTACAAGCCCAGACACATCCAGCAGATGATCGACGTGACCGGGGCTGAGGAAATACTTCTGGCGCTGCCGTCTTCTACCCGCGCTAGACGTCGCGAAATCCTTAATTTATTGGAGGGCTTTCCCCTTCATGTCCGAAGCGTACCTAATTTTACTGACCTGGCCAGTGGCCGAGTTAAAGTCGATGATATACAGGAAGTTGACATCGCCGATCTTCTTGGGCGAGATGCGGTGCCAGCGCAGCCTGACCTTTTAGCGCGCTGCATTACGGGAAAAACTGTCATGGTCACGGGCGCAGGGGGATCTATAGGATCCGAACTGTGCCGTCAAATTTTTTCACTCAGCCCGACAACGCTGTTGTTGTTTGAACACAGTGAGTTCAATTTATACAGTATTCTTTCTGAACTTGAGCAGCGTGGATGCCGAGAAGCTGTCGCCGTGCGAGTGCTGCCTATTCTTGGCTCAATCCGCCATGTAGAAAAGTTGCACGACATCATGCAAACGTGGAAGGTTGATACGGTCTATCATGCGGCAGCCTATAAGCACGTACCCATGGTTGAGCATAATATCGCTGAGGGCGTTCTTAATAATGTCATCGGCACGCTAAATACAGCACAAGCGGCATTGCAGTCAGGTGTTTCTAACTTTGTTCTTATCTCGACCGACAAAGCCGTCAGGCCAACTAATGTAATGGGAAGCACTAAGCGGCTTGCAGAGTTGACTTTACAAGCGCTCAGCAGGGAAATTGCTCCGGTCATGTTCGGCGATAAGGCGAATGTCTCACAGGTCAACAAAACCCGCTTCACAATGGTGCGTTTCGGCAATGTGCTAGGCTCGTCCGGCTCGGTGATTCCGTTATTTCACAGTCAGATCAAGTCTGGTGGGCCACTGACAGTTACACACCCGAAAATCACTCGTTACTTCATGACTATTCCAGAGGCCGCGCAACTGGTTATTCAGGCCGGTTCAATGGGACAAGGTGGCGACGTCTTCGTGCTGGACATGGGCGAGCCGGTCAAAATTGTCGAACTTGCCGAGAAAATGATTCACCTGTCCGGCTTGAGTATTCGCTCTGATCGTAATCCGCATGGTGACATTTCTATTGATTTCACCGGATTGCGCCCTGGCGAAAAACTCTACGAGGAGCTTTTGATCGGGGATAACGTCGCAGCGACTTCGCACCCGATGATCATGACGGCCAGCGAAGATCATTTGCCCTGGGATGTGTTGAAGGGGCGCTTGAGCGAGCTGTTGGTTGCTGTCGAGAAGGATGATTACACCCGCGTCCGCCAACTCCTGCGAGAAACCGTCTCCGGCTACACCCCCGACGGCGAGATCGTCGACTGGATCTACCAGCAACGCCGTCTCGAGCCCTGATTGTTTCACATCCTGTAACGCTCGCATTTTTGACATGTACTCACCATGACCTAGGGTTGAAGAGCAGCTTGGGAAAAGCTGCTTCTCAATTCGATGTCATGGAGCTTCAACTATGCGTACCGGTTACTTCTATTCTTTGATTTTTGCTCTGTTTGCCAGCGTCTCGATCGCCGCAGTTGCGGCGCCTGTGACGCTCACAGAGTCTCTAAATACGCCTCACTCAATTGAAGTGACAGCAGTGCCAGAGCATCCAAAACTCGATCTCAATGACGCGGATGCGGCGACATTGCAGAAGGAGCTTTCCGGTGTCGGAGAAGCCAAGGCCAAAGCCATTGTTGCTTATCGTGAAACAAACGGTCCGTTTGCTTCGGTGGATGAGTTGCTGGAAGTGAAAGGCATCGGCAAGGCGATCCTCGATCGCAACCGTGACAAGCTGGAAGTGAACTAAGCTGATTGTTCAACGCCATGGGGCCGGTCATTGACCGGCCTTTCTGTTTTCTGGCGGGCAGATCCAGCAGGGGATTTCGCGAGCGTTCGTCGGACAGCTAAAAATTACGGCTATCATATTGCGTTTAAATTATGCCTATAATAATTTCGCGATCAATGATCGAAACCCATTTTCCTTTTGTGAATTTCAGGAGCACCGTCATGAATGCTGTTAAGCCCCAAGGTACCGCTCTCGTCACCGGCGCATCGTCCGGCATTGGTGCGATTTACGCAGAAAGGTTGGCTACCCGCGGGTTCGATTTGCTGCTGGTGGCGCGTGACGAGGAGCGTCTGGAAACCACCGCGAGCCATTTGCGCGAGGCCCACGGCATTCAGGTTGAAGTGCTCAAAGCGGATCTGACGCAAAAGGATGATGTGCTCAAACTCGAGCAACGTCTGCGCAGCGACTCAAGCATCAGCCTGTTGGTGAACAATGCCGGGGTTGCCGCTGATGGTCTGTTGGCCAATGCCGATATGGATAAGCTCGAGCGTCTGATTCAGCTTAACGTCACCACGGTGACTCGTTTGGCTTCGGCTGCGGCAGCGAGTTTTGCCAAAGCCGGACGCGGCACGATTATTAATATCGCCTCAGTAGTGGCGCTGTTCCCCGAGCGTTTCAACGCCACGTACAGTGCGAGCAAGGCTTATGTTTTGAGCCTGACTCAATCGCTGCATGCTGAACTCGACGGCACGGGCGTCAAGATTCAAGCCGTGCTGCCTGGCGTGACCCGAACCGAAATCTGGGAACGCTCCGGCATCGATGCCAGTGGCATTCCTGCAGAAATGGTCATGGAAGCGGGCGAGATGGTCGATGCTGCGTTGGCGGGCCTGGATCAGGGCGAGTTAATCACCATTCCATCCTTGCCTGATGCGGGCGAGTGGCAAGCGTTTGTTGCGGCCCGGCATGTCATGGCGCCGAACCTGTCCCGCAGTGCTGCGGCCAGTCGTTATAAGTAAGTCCCTTGCAAGTTGGTCAGAGGAAAGCGCGGTATGAATCAGCGTCGAATTGTAGTTACCGGGATGGGTCTGGTTTCGCCTTTGGGCAGTGATGTCGAAGTCGTTTGGCAGCGGTTACTGGGCGCGCGATCTGGTTTGCGCACTCTACCGGAAGCGGTGAGCGCTGATTTGCCCACCCGCGTCGGCGGCATAGTGCCAACGCTGGCGGAGGACGCCGAAGGCGGTTTCGATCCCGATCGCGCCACGCCACCGAAAGAACAGAAGAAAATGGATCGCTTCATTCTGTTCGCCATGGAGGCGGCGCGGCAGGCATTGGAGCAGGCAGGATGGCATCCGACCGACGCTGCGGGTCAGGAGCGTACGGCGACGATCATCGGTTCCGGCGTAGGTGGCTTCGGTGCGATCGCCGATGCAGTGCGCACCACGGACAGCCGTGGCCCACGACGTTTGTCGCCGTTCACCATTCCGTCATTTCTGGTGAATCTGGCGGCGGGTCATGTGTCGATCCAGCATGGTTTGAAAGGCCCCTTGGGTGCACCGGTAACGGCATGTGCCGCTGGCGTTCAGGCAATCGGCGATGCGGCCAGATTGATTCGAGTCGGCGAAGCGGACATTGCTGTGTGCGGCGGGGCGGAGGCGGCGATTGATCGGGTCAGCCTCGCTGGTTTTGCGGCAGCCCGAGCCCTGTCCAGCGGTTACAACGACACGCCGGAACGTGCCTCGCGTCCATTCGACAGCGGTCGCGATGGTTTCGTGATGGGCGAGGGCGCCGGGTTGCTGGTCATTGAGTCACTCGAGCATGCCCTTGCGCGTGGCGCTCAACCTTTAGCTGAATTGGTCGGTTATGGCACCAGCGCTGACGCGTATCACCTGACTGCCGGGCCTGAAGACGGCAGTGGCGCGCGGCGGACGATGGAGCTGGCACTGGCTCAGGCCGGCATTAAAGCCGCTGAGGTGCAGCATCTCAACGCCCACGCCACTTCAACGCCGGTCGGGGATCTGGGCGAGTTGGCGGCGATCAAAAGTGTGTTCGGTACAGAAAACAAAATCGCCGTGACTTCGACCAAATCGTCCACCGGACATTTGCTCGGCGCTGCGGGTGGGCTGGAGGCGATCTTCACGCTGTTGGCGATTCGTGATCAGGTGGTGCCGCCGACGCTCAATTTCGAAAACCCGGATCCGGCGAACGAAGGTGTCGACATCGTCCATGGCAAAGCACGTTCGATGCCAATCGAATATGCATTGTCGAACGGCTTCGGCTTCGGTGGGGTCAATGCCAGCGTGTTGTTCAAACGCTGGAAAGACTAGTCCTGCTGATTTTTTAGATGCGCGCGCGTAACGCCGAGGATGCGCTGGGCCAGCTCCGGATCTTCGACGCTGCGCGCGAGTACCAGCGCACCCAACAAAGTGGCCATGATGACGACGCTGCGATCAGCCGCGGTTTCGCCACCCAACGCGTTCTGCACTTGCTCAAGTCGTGCATTAAGCACAGCGTCGGTGGTAGGGCTTGGCTGTCCGCGCAAACCGAGCTCCGAAGACATGGTCGGTAACGGGCAGCCTTCATTGGGCGAGGTGTAGTGCCATTCGGACAGGTAACTGTCGATGAAGGCTTCCAGAGGTTGCTCTTCAGAAAACAACATCGCGCAGTGCGCATCGAGTTGTGCGCCGGCTTCTTGCAGGGCCTTCTCCACCAATTCGTCCTTGGATTTGAAGTGCGAGTAGAAGCCACCGTGGGTCAACCCCAGTGCCTTCATCAAGGGTTGCAAGCCTGTGGCGCCGATTCCGTCCTTGCGAAATCGTGCCGAGGCTTCCTTGATGATGCGCTGATGGGTCTGGGCTTTATGGTCCTGCGAGTAACGCATCTGAAACTCTCTCCGCAACAATGCCCCCATCTTAACCACACAAAATTAAATGGTGACTGTACTTCTACTTCTAAAAAGCATGCAGATAAGTCCAAAGCGTGTAAAAAACACAAACCCCGCCGATTGGGCGGGGTCTGGTTCAGCGGTCTTGCGCTTCTTTGGCGTCCGCTTCGGCGTTGCGTGCAGCCACGCGTTTGCGTTCTTCATCGGTCAGTTCGACCTTGTTGGCGGTGTCTCGCAACATCATCAAACCGCCAACGATCGAGCCGATTGCAACGACCAGAATCAACCAGGCATACCAGGGCATAACGGCTCTCCTTAATGGCAGATCGATCGACGAGGATTTCGCCGTGCGACGCTGCTTACCTCTTTTGAGCGAAGCGACTTCGCAGTGGTTCCATTCTAGGCCTGATATCCCCGCAGCACCTTAATTCCCTGTAGGAGCTGCCGAAGGCTGCGATCTGTTGATCTTTTGTTTTTAACAAGCAAAGTCAAAAGATCGCAGCGTGCCGCAGCTCCTACAGGGGACTTATTGGCCCGTGAGCATGGCGTCGGCCGGCGCATTGGCGCGCAACTGGCCGGTGAGCAGGAAGTAGCCGAAGCCCACGGCCATGAAGCCGAGGAAAATCAGCCCGATCAACGCGTTGAACCACGCCATCGCCACCAGGCACACCACCGCCAAAACCAGCGCGATCATCGGGATCAACGGATAGCACGGCGCGCGGAAAGTGCGCTCCAGATTCGGCTCCGATTTGCGCAGTTTGAACAGGCTGAGCATGCTCATGATGTACATCACGATCGCGCCGAACACCGCCATGGTGATCATCGCGGCAGTAAGGGTCATGCCGCCGAGGTTGATCAGGCCGTCGCTATAGATCGCCGCGATGCCGATGATGCCGCCGACAATGATCGCGCGGTGCGGCGTCTGGAAGCGCGAAAGTTTCGCCAGCGAAGCGGGCAGATAACCGGCGCGGGCGAGGGCGAAGAACTGCCGCGAGTAGCCGAGGATGATCCCATGGAAACTCGCCACCAACCCGAACAGGCCGATCCAGACCAGCATGTGCAGCCAGCCCGAGTTGTCGCCGACCACGGTTTTCATCGCTTGCGGCAGTGGGTCGTTGATGTTGGCCAAGGTGCGCCAGTCACCGACGCCGCCGGCAAAGAACATCACGCCCATCGCCAATAAAACCAGAGTGAGAATGCCGCTTATATAGGCCTTGGGAATCGTGCGTTTCGGATCCTTGGCTTCTTCGGCGGCCATCGCCGCGCCTTCGATGGCGAGGAAAAACCAGATCGCAAACGGAATCGCCGCGAACATGCCGGCAATCGCTGGCGCACCGAATACATCGGAACCGGCCCAGCCATTCAGAGCGAAGTTGCTGAAGCTGAAGGCCGGCGCGACCACGCCCATGAACACCAGCAACTCGGCGACGGCCAGCACGCAGACGATCAATTCAAACGTCGCCGCCAGTTTCACCCCGAGAATGTTCAAGCCCATAAAGACGATATACGCGCCGACCGCTGCGTGTTTCGGATCAAGCGCCGGAAACTGCACGTTCAGATAAGCGCCGATGGCCAGCGCAATCGCCGGTGGCGCGAAGACGAATTCGATCAGCGTCGCCAACCCTGCGATCAGCCCACCTTTCTCTCCGAAGGCGCGACGGCTGTAGGCAAACGGCCCGCCAGCATGGGGAATTGCGGTGGTCAGTTCGGTGAAGCTGAAGATAAAGCAGGTGTACATGGTCGCGACCATGAACGAAGTCACCAGAAAGCCCAGCGTGCCAGCGACGCCCCAGCCGTAACTCCAGCCGAAATATTCCCCGGAAATTACCAGGCCGACGGCGATGCCCCACAGGTGCAACGTGCCCAGCGTGGGTTTGAGTTGTGTGTTCATGCGCTTGCTCCCTGAACGGTTTGGAAAGCTCGGGGGAGGGCGCGTGCAGTGGGCGTGCCATTGCGGTGAAACAAGTCGTAATAAGTTGAATGGGGTCGTATCGGGGATGGTTGCAGTGGGATAGCTGCATTTTGTGCGCCAGTTGAGTGCGATGTTGGCGGTTATGCCGTCTTCGCGAGCAGGCTCGCTCCCACAGGAGAATGCATTATTAGGGCGAGCGCATTTCAAATTGTGAGAGCGGGCTTGCTCGCGAAGAGGCCCGCCCAGACACCGCAAAACCCAGATGTAACGCCCGCATAAACCCACTCTTTACGCTTTCTTTATGCCCAGCCAACCCCCTCGGTCTCGTTCCTTTACAGCCTCCTTTCCGACAATCACCCCACACGCGGCAATACGCCGTAACACGGAGATCTTCCATGAGCGTTCTGGACGGGGTGTCACTGCTACTGGCAGTGGGGCTGTTCATTTATCTGTTGGTTGCGCTGTTGCGCGCGGATCGGAACTAGGAGCGGCTATGCACAGTTATGACTATTGGCTGATCCTCGCGTTTTTTGCGTTGGTCTTGCTGCCGGCGCCGTTCCTCGGGCGCTTCTACTACAAAGTGATGGAAGGTCAGCGCACCTGGCTGACGCCGATTCTTGGCCCGGTCGAGCGCGGTTGCTACCGCATCTCCGGTGTCGATCCCGAGGCTGAACAGAGCTGGCAGAAGTACACCCTGGCGCTGCTGGCGTTCAACCTCGCCGGTTTCCTGCTGCTGTTCGCGATTCTGTTGTTCCAGGATCACTTGCCGCTGAATCCGCAGAACCTGCCGGGCCAGGAATGGACGCAGGCGTTCAACACTGCGATCAGTTTCATGACCAACACCAACTGGCAGTCCTACAGCGGCGAAGCGACCCTCAGCTACCTGAGCCAGATGGTCGGCCTCACCGTGCAGAACTTCGTCAGCGCTGCCACCGGCCTCGCCGTACTGGTCGCGCTGTGCCGTGGCATCGGCCGTAAATCGACGAAAACCCTCGGCAACTTCTGGGTCGACATGACCCGCGCAACCCTCTACGGCCTGCTGCCGCTGTGCCTGCTGCTGGCGCTGTATCTGGTCTGGCAGGGCGTGCCGCAAACCTTCGCGCAGTATGTGCATGCGGTGACGATGCAGGGCGTTGATCAGGTGATCCCGCTCGGACCTGCGGCCAGCCAGATTGCGATCAAGCAACTGGGCACCAACGGTGGCGGCTTCTTCGGCGTCAATTCGGCGCATCCGTTCGAGAACCCGACCGCGTGGAGCAACCTGTTCGAAGTCACCTCGATCATTCTGATCCCGGTGGCGCTGGTGTTCACCTTCGGTCATTACGTCAAAGACCTGCGTCAGAGCCGCGCGATCATCGCCTGCATGCTGGCGCTGTTTCTGATCGGCGGCGCGACCTCGTTGTGGGCCGAGTACCAACCGAACCCGACCCTGAACAACGCCGCCGTCGAACAGACCGCGCCGCTGGAAGGCAAGGAAGCGCGCTTCGGCACCACCGCCACCGTGCTTTGGTCGGTGACCACCACGGCCGCGTCGAACGGTTCGGTCAACGGCATGCACGACAGCCTCAATCCGCTCAGCGGCATGGTCGCGCTGGTCAACATGATGGTCGGCGAAGTGATCTTCGGCGGTGTCGGGGCCGGGCTCTACGGCATGTTGCTCAACGTGCTGATCGCGGTGTTCCTCGCCGGTTTGATGATTGGTCGTACCCCTGAATACCTCGGCAAAAAACTCCAGGCGCGGGAAGTGCAACTGTTGGTGGTGACCCTGCTGGTGATGCCGGTCGGCGTGCTAGTGCTCGGTGCGATTGCCGCAGCGGTGCCCAGTGCTGCGGCGACCATCAGCAACCCCGGCCCGCACGGTTTCAGCCAGTTGCTCTACGCCTACACCTCGGCGAGTGCCAACAACGGTTCGGCGTTCGGTGGCCTCAGCGCGAACACGCCGTTCCACAACTTGATGTTGGGTCTGGGCATGTTGATCGGTCGCTTCGGTTACATCCTTCCGGTGCTGGCCTTGGCCGGCAGTCTGGCGATGAAGAAAACCGCACCGATCGGCCAGAACAGCTTCCCGACCCACGGCCCGCTGTTCGTGACCCTGTTGACCGTGACCATTTTGCTGGTGGGCGGCCTGACCTTCCTGCCAACCCTGGCGCTCGGCCCAATCGCCGAACACCTGAGCATGGGCTTCTGAGGACTGAATGATGAATATGCCCGCAATCAAACCCGCTGCCGTCAAGGCGCCGGAACAAGCGAAAACCGCGATCTCGGCCCTGTGGCGGCCGGCGCTGGTGCAAGCTTTCGTCAAGCTCGACCCTCGGCAATTGAAGCGTTCGCCGGTGATGCTGGTGGTCGAACTGACCGCGATTTTCACCACCGTGCTGTGCTTCCTCCCGGATGCCGACGTGCCGACCTTCGTCGCCGCACAAATCGCTCTGTGGCTGTGGTTCACGGTGCTGTTCGCCAACTTCGCCGAGGCCTTGGCCGAAGGTCGCGGCAAGGCCCGCGCCGACAGTCTCAAGGCCGGCAGCGAAGGCCTCAGTGCGCGGCGCAAACAGGCCAATGGCAGCTTTCAGGTAGTGCCGGCGGCGAGTCTGCGCAAGGGCGATGTGGTGCGCGTCGAAGCCGGGGAAATGATCCCCGGTGACGGCGAAGTCATCGAAGGCATCGCGGCGGTCAACGAAGCGGCGATCACCGGTGAATCCGCGCCTGTGATTCGCGAGTCCGGCGGCGACCGTTCGGCTGTCACCGGCAACACCCGACTGGTGTCCGACTGGTTGCTGGTGAAGATCACCGTCAACCCGGGCGAGTCGACCCTCGATCGCATGATCGCCCTGGTCGAAGGCGCCAAACGCCAGAAAACCCCGAACGAAGTGGCGCTGGATATTCTGCTGATCGGCCTGACGTTGATCTTCTTGCTGGTCGTGGTGACGCTGCAACCGTTCGCCCATTTCGCTAACGGCAGCTTGCCGCTGGTGTTTCTGGTGGCGCTGCTGGTCACACTGATTCCGACCACCATTGGCGGTCTGCTGTCGGCCATCGGTATTGCCGGGATGGATCGTCTGGTGCGCCTCAATGTGATCGCCAAGTCTGGCCGTGCGGTAGAAGCGGCGGGCGACGTGCACGTGCTGCTGCTCGACAAGACCGGCACCATCACTTTCGGTAACCGTCGCTGCAGCGCGGTGTATGCCGCGCCGGGTGTGAATGGTCGTGAGTTGGCCGAGGGCGCGCTGTTCGCCTCGCTGGCCGACGACACCGCTGAAGGCAAGTCGATCGTCGAATACCTGCGCGGTCTGCATCCGCAAGCTGAACCGGCGCCGGAAACGCTGACGGGCGTGCCGTTCAGCGCCGAGACTCGTTTATCCGGCGTCGACTATCAGGGCCGTGTGTATCGCAAAGGCGCGGTGGATTCGCTGCTGAGTTTCCTCGGTCAGAAAC
Organism: Pseudomonas sp. PS01303; assembly: GCF_029959385.1. NCBI lineage: Bacteria > Pseudomonadati > Pseudomonadota > Gammaproteobacteria > Pseudomonadales > Pseudomonadaceae > Pseudomonas > Pseudomonas sp. PS01303. The sequence continues at coordinate 55,362 of NZ_JASCPK010000004.1, read as the reverse complement.
GCGCGGATCTGGCCCCGGCGCTGGCGCGAGAAATCGACAAGATCGCGCAGAGCGGTGGCACGCCGTTGCTGGTTTGCGCGGACGGTAAATTGCTCGGTGCGATCCACCTCAAGGACGTGGTCAAACCGGGGATTCGTGAGCGTTTTGCCGAACTGCGCAAACTCGGGATTCGCACGGTGATGGTCACCGGCGACAACCCGCTGACCGCTGCGGCGATTGCTGCTGAAGCAGGTGTGGATGATGTGCTCGCCGAAGCCACGCCAGAGAAAAAACTCGCGCGTATTCGTCACGAGCAAAACGACGGTCGTCTGGTTGCGATGTGCGGCGACGGCGCTAACGATGCCCCGGCGCTGGCCCAGGCTGACGTTGGTATGGCGATGAACGACGGCACACAAGCGGCGCGTGAAGCGGCGAACATGGTCGATCTCGACAGCGACCCAACCAAGCTTTTGGACGTGGTGCAGATCGGCAAGGAATTGCTGGTGACCCGTGGTGCGCTGACGACCTTTTCCATCGCCAACGACGTGGCCAAATACTTCGCCATTCTGCCAGCGCTGTTTGCCTCTATTTATCCGCAACTGGGGGTGCTGAACATCATGCAGTTGACCAGCCCGCAGAGCGCGATTCTCTCGGCGATTGTGTTTAACGCATTGATCATCGTTGTGCTGATTCCGCTGGCATTGCGCGGTGTGCGCTTGCAGGCAGCGAGTGCGGCGGCGTTGTTGCGGCGCAATCTGTTGATCTATGGATTGGGCGGGATTCTGGTGCCGTTTGTGGGGATCAAGGCTATCGACATGTTGCTCACGGCCTTGCATTTGGTTTGAGGCTGGAAGAGCCCCTCACCCTAGCCCTCTCCCGGGGGGAGAGGGGACTGACCGAGGTGTTTGTGAGAGCTGCACCGACCTGAGATACCGAGCTGAACTCAGGTTTTGAAAAGCACAGCGATTGGCTCCCTCACCCTAGCCCTCTCCCGGAGGGAGAGGGGACTGATTGAGGGTGTTATTGAGAGCTGCACCGACCTGAGCTATCGAGTCGAACTCAGGTTTTGAAAAGCACAGCGATCGGCTCCCTTTCCCCTCGCCCCCTTGGGGGAGAGGGCTGGGGTGAGGGGGAAACGATCCCCCTGACACCCCACAAAAATCTGCCCAACGAATTCGAGGATTTTGAAATGTCCACAATGATACGTCCCGCCCTCAGCCTGCTGGTGCTGATGACCCTGGTCACCGGCGTCGCCTACCCGCTGGTGGTCACTGGCATCGCCCAGGTCGCTTTCCCCGAGCAAGCCAACGGCAGCCTCGTCCACGATGCCACCGGCAAAGTCCGCGGCTCGTCCCTGATTGCTCAGGATTTCGTCGGCGACGCCTGGTTCCATCCACGTCCTTCCGCCGGCGCTTTCGCCACCGTGTCCAGCAGCGCCAGCAACCTCGCGCCGAGCAACCCGGCACTCGCCACGCGGGTGATCGACGACGCCAACAAATTGCAGGTGCCAGGCCAGGGCCCGGTGCCGTTGGCGCTATTGACCACCTCCGGCAGTGGTCTCGATCCGCACTTGCCACCGGCGGCAATTGCCTATCAACTGGCGCGAGTCGCGGCAGCGCGCAACCTGCCGGTCGCGACCGTGCAGCAACTGCTCGATGCGCACATCGAACAGCCGCTGGTGGGGCCGCCGGTGGTCAATGTGCTGGAGCTGAACATGGCGCTGGAAAAACTGTAGAGATGATCGTTCCCACGCTCTGCGTGGGAATGCATCAATGGACGCTCCGCGTCCGCTTTGGTGGGACGCAGAGCGTCCCGGGCTGCATTCCCACGCAGAGCGTGGGAACGATCATCAGGAAGAGAGAGCATCAAGCATGAGCGACTCCGGCCGCGCCGACGCACTGTTAGCAGACCTGCCCCGCGATGGCCGTGGCCGGCTCAAGGTTTTCCTCGGCGCCGCCCCCGGTGTCGGCAAAACCTACGCCATGCTTCAGGCCGCGCACACGCAACTCCGTCAGGGCGTAAAAGTCCTCGCCGGCGTCGTCGAAACCCATGGCCGCGCCGAAACCGAAGCGCTCCTTGGCGGCTTGCCGCAGCAACCGCTGTTGCGCTCGGAATACCGTGGCGTGATGCTCGAAGAAATGGATCTCGACGGCATCCTCGCGGCCAAACCGAAACTGGTGCTGGTCGATGAGCTGGCCCACAGCAACGCCCCCGGCAGTCGCCACGACAAACGCTGGCAAGACATTCAGGAACTGCTCGCCGCCGGCATCGACGTGTTCACCACGGTCAACGTCCAGCACCTCGAAAGTCTCAACGATCAGGTGCGCGGCATCACCGGTGTGCAGGTGCGCGAAACCCTGCCGGACTGGGTGCTGCAAGAAGCCTACGAACTGCTGCTGATCGACCTGCCGCCGCGCGAATTGCTTGAGCGTCTGCGCGAAGGCAAGGTCTACGTGCCGGAGCAGGCGCGTGCGGCGATCGATGCGTTTTTCACCCAGACCAACCTCACCGCTCTGCGCGAACTGGCGATGCAAACCGCCGCCGCGCAAGTCGATAACGATCTTGCGCAAGGTTATCGCCAACTCGGTCAAGCCGCGCCGGCGGTGCGTGGCAGGTTGTTGGTCGGAGTCGATGGCGACGCGCAGGCCGAACGCCTTGTGCGCCACGCCAGCCGTGTCGCGCAGCGTCGGCATTTGCCTTGGAGTCTGGTGCACGTCGACAACGGCAGCGTGCGCGACGAGCAATCGCGGCTGCGTCTACAAAGCGCTCAGCAGTTGGCCGAGCGCCTCGGTGGTGAAGTGGTTTTATTGCGCGCCGGTGAGGTGGCGAAAACCCTGATTCAGCATGCCGCCGAACGTCGCGCGAGTCTGGTACTGGTCGGTCAGTCGCGACCGCGTTTGCGTCGTCGACTGTTCGGTGGCGGTCTCGCAGCGCGCTTACTGCGCCAAGCCCACGGTCTGGAAATCAACGTCCTCGACAGTGATCACCAACAGCATCAACCGCGTCAGCGCAACCCGCTGACGCTGGTGTGGTTCGACTATGCGCTGGCGCTGGTTGCCACGCTATTGGCCAGCGCTTTGGCGTGGGCGGTGTCGAGTGTGTTGCCGTTGCCGAACATCTCGCTGGTGTTCCTCGCGGCGGTGTTGCTGGTTGCAGTGCGCAGCAGCCTCGGCCCGGCGCTGGCGTGTGCAGCGCTGTCGTTTTTGACCTACGATTTTCTGTTCATTCCGCCGAATTTTTCCTTCAGCATCCAGCGCGAAGAAGACGTGTTGACCCTGCTGTTTTTCCTGTTGATGGCGGCGCTCACCGGCAACCTTGCGGCGCGTCAGCGTCGACAATTGCAGGCGTTGCGCGACACCCAGGAAGAGACCACCGAACTGCTCGATCTGTCGCGCAAACTCACCGCCGCCACCGATCGCCAGGCCGTGATCAGCGCCGCCGCGCAACACCTCAACGGCTGGAGCGATCTGCAACTGTGCCTGCTCAATCGCGACGGTCAGGGCGGCTGGAAAGTCGAGACTGGCGGGCCGCTGCAATTCACTGAATCCGAACGCGCCGCCGCCGATTGGGCCTGGCAACACGATCAACCGGCGAGCATGGGCACCGGCACGTTGCCGTTCGGGCGTTGGTGGTGGTGGCCATTGTCGGTCGAGGATGGGCCGCTGGCGCTGCTCGGCGTCTGCGCCAAAGAAGGCCAGACCTTGAGCGGCCAGCGCCGCCGTCTGCTCACCGCGTTGAGCCAGCCGCTGGCGCAGGCACTGGCCCGCGCGCAACTGGCCGACGATCTCGAAGCCGCACGCCTGCATGGCGAAACCGAGCAATTGCGCAGTGCGCTACTGGCCTCGGTTTCACATGATTTGCGCACGCCGTTGACCGCCATGCGCGGTAGCATCGACAGCCTGTTGGCGCTCGGCGAAGCGATCCCGTTGGAGGATCGTCGCGAGCTGCTCGAAGGCACGCGCGACGAAGCCGAGCGTCTTGATCGCTACATCCAGAATCTGCTCGACATGACCCGCCTCGGCCACGGCGCGTTGAAGCTGGCGCGGGACTGGGTGTCGCCGGCGGATATTGTCGGCAGTTCGCTCAATCGCCTGCGCGCGGTGCTGGCGCCGTTGCAGGTCAGCACCGAGGTGCCGGCCGAGTTGCCGTTGCTGTTCGTGCATGCAGCGCTGATCGAGCAGGCGTTGGTCAACGTGATGGAAAACGCCGCACGTTTTTCGCCAAATCACGGTCGTCTGCAATTACGCGCCGGCGCCGATGACAGCGAGATTTTCTTCTCGGTCAGTGACGAAGGCCCGGGAATTCCCGAAGACGAGCGCGCGAAGATTTTCGATATGTTCTACACCGCTGCACGCGGCGATCGCGGTGGGCAGGGCACCGGTCTTGGGCTGGCAATCTGTCAGGGCATGGTCGGTGCACATGGCGGACGAATCACCGTCGCTGACGGCATAGAAGGGCGCGGCACCTGCATAACTCTGCACCTGCCGTTGCAGGCGCAACCGGGGATGGACAATGAAGCCTGATGCCGACTGCGCTACTCTCTTGCCCATCTTTTGTGTTGATGTGAATTCATGAGCCAGACCGCGACCATTTTGGTCATCGACGACGAACCGCAGATCCGCAAATTCCTGCGCATCAGCCTCGCCTCACAAGGCTACAAAGTGCTCGAGGCTGGCACCGGCGCCGAGGGCCTGGCGCAAGCGGCGCTGAACAAACCGGACTTGCTGGTGCTCGACCTCGGCCTGCCGGACATGGACGGCCAGCAAGTGCTCCGTGAGTTTCGCGAATGGGCCACGGCACCAGTGCTGGTGCTGTCGGTGCGTGCCAGCGAAGGGCAGAAAGTCGAGGCACTGGATGGCGGCGCCAACGACTACGTGACCAAGCCGTTCGGCATTCAGGAATTTCTTGCGCGGGTGCGGGCGTTGTTGCGTCAGGCGCCGGCGGGGGAGGCGCAACAAGCGGCGTTGAGTTTTGGCCCGCTGACCGTGGATCTGGCCTATCGGCGGGTGCTGCTCGACGGCGTCGAAGTGGCGCTGACCCGTAAGGAATACGCAGTGTTGGCGCAACTGGCGCGGCATCCGGGGCGAGTCATCACCCAGCAGCAATTGCTCAAGGATATCTGGGGGCCGACGCACACCGAGGACAGTCATTATCTGCGGATCGTAGTGGGGCATTTGCGCCAGAAACTGGCGGATGATCCGACGCGGCCACGGTTTATTGTGACGGAGGCGGGGGTTGGGTATCGGCTTATGGAGTTTGTGGGATAGCTAAAAGATCGCAGCCTTCGGCAGCTCCTACAGGAGGACGCATTGCAATGTAGGAGCTGCCGAAGGCTGCGATCTTTTGATCTTTACTGCTGTTGCTCACTCTCATACCGATCCATCGTATCCCGCGCAATCTCCCGCCCCAGCGCGATCAATTCCGGCGCTTTGTAAAACTCGAAAAACCGGCAAACCCGCTTCGGCACGTTGATCAAAATATCCGGTGGATACCCGGCAATCTTGTACTGCGCCAACGAAGTCTGCATCACCTCGAAACTCTGGTTGATCAGATCCAGCAATGACGCCGGCCCGACGTTATCGATGATGAACGAACCCGTCGCCGATTTCGGTGCGCCTTCACGCTCAGGCGCGGCGGCCGGTTGCTGATTATCGGGGTCGGCGCCTTCCAGCCACGGATTGATATCCGCCGCTTCCGCACGCAACGCTTCCTGTTCCAGCTTCAACAACTGTTCAGCCTGGGTGCGGCGAAACGGCATCTTCGAGCCCAACGAACTGATCAAACTGTCGAAACGCGAACGAAACGCCGGCGGACGCTGGATCACCGGCAGTTTGTAATGCCGCTGGTTGGTCGAGTTGAGATTGACCGCGATGATCAAATCGCAGTGGCTGGACACCACCGGCACGATCGGCAGCGGGTTAAGAATGCCGCCATCGACCAGCATGCGGTTGCCTTGCATCACCGGGGTGAACAGGCTGGGAATTGCCGCCGAAGCGCGCATGGCCTGGTGCAGACAGCCTTCCTGAAACCAGATTTCCTGTTGATTGGTGAGGTCGGCGGCGACGGCAGTGTAGGGGATGCGCAGGTCTTCGATGTTGATCTCGCCGACGATTTTGCGGATCTGCCCGAAGACCTTTTCACCGCGAATTGCGCCGAGGCGGAAGCTGACATCGACCAGGCGCAACACGTCGAGGTAATCGAGGCTTTCGATCCAGTTGCGGTACTCATCAAGTTTGCCGGCAGCGTAAATCCCCCCAACCACCGCGCCCATCGAACAACCGGCAATGCAGGCGATTTCGTAACCGCGTTTTTCGATTTCTTCAATGACTCCGATATGGGCATAGCCCCGGGCGCCACCGGAGCCCAGTACCAGCGCGACACGCTTTTTCATCCAGCTTCCTCCCGACAAGGTTGCACAATGCACCCATCGGGCAAGCGGCTCAATCGCCGAGGTCGCTCAGCGGCGCAGTCGCGTCGTTTTTTCGATACTTCATGGCCGCGCGGGGCTATCCTTTTCGCCACCGCAGAATCACGGCCGCACAAGGCACTTTTTCGCCGCCGAACCGTCTTACCTGCACGACTGTTGACCTATTTTTGAGGTGTAAGTGATGAAAGCCTGGATCTGTGTGCCCTTGATCGCCCTGGCATTGGCCGGTTGCGCCGGCAAGACTGCGTACCGCGACAGTTGCGGCAGCCAGCTCGACACGGCGTGGCATGAGCTGGATCTGGCCAAGGCCGAAGGCTTTGCCGGCACCGTCAGTTATTCCAAAGCGTTGTCGTTGCTGACGGCGGCCAAAACCCAGCAGCAATTCGAAGGTTTCGAAGGTTGCGCGAGCAAGGCCGAGAAGGCGCGTTTCTACATTCGCGAATCCCGCGCCGGCCGTTAAGCGGTTGACCTGAAGCAAGGATGCTGCGCTGACGAGGCGCCAGACTCCTCCCCAAGACGTTCTGAAGGAGCAAGTGATGTCTGCGTTGGTTGATCGGTTGGTGGCTCATATCCTGAGCATTGAAGTGCGATTGCTCAGTTGCCAGGCGCGGCTGACGGCGCGTACTGATCCTGAGGCGCTGCATGATCTGCGCACTACGGTGCGCCGCTTGCGCAGTCTGTTGCGGCCATTGCGTGGCTTGCCCGGGGTTGAGCAACTGGAAGACGCGGCCTCGGCAGTCGGTCAATTGACCACGCCGTGGCGCGATCGTGAAGTGCTCGCGGCTTACTTGCTCGAACACGATCAACCCGAAGCGGCGCAGCGGCGCATGGCGCAAATGGCAGAGGCTTACCCAGCACTGGCGGCGAGTGCCGAGGTGGCCTCGCTGCTGATGATTCTCGACGCTTTTCCACGGTTTATTCGTGCGTCTCAGCGTCAGGGCTTGCTCAAAGGTCTGGCTAAACGCATCGAAAAACGCCTCGGCAAACAATGGAAGAATCTCGATCAGGCGCTGCATGATCCGGCGCATGATCGCCATCGTCTGCGTCTGTTGATCAAGCGTGTGCGTTACGGCATCGAGGCGTATCCAGAACTGGATCGCCTGCCGGAAGCGGCGCTGCCACGCTTGAAGTCTGCGCAAGGGGCTCTGGGCGATTGGCACGATTGCTGGCAGTGGCTGGCGAAAGCCGAACTGGAAACCGATCTGCAACCGTGTGTCGCCACCTGGCAGGCAGGTTTGATCCAAGCCGAGACCAAGGCCGATCGTGTGCTCGAAAAACTCAGCCGCACCTGCTTCAAATCCTGAACACCCACATCCCTTGTAGGAGCAGAGCTTGCTCGCGAAAGCGGTGTATCAGTCGATGAAGATGTCGCCTGATAGTCCGTCTTCGCGAGCAAGCTCTGCTCCTACAGGGGCGGAGGTGTCTGATCTGTCAGCGCATTTGACCGGAATAGACGCTGCGGTGCTCTCCGGCTGTGGTTAAGATCCCTGCATTCATTTTCGTTTCTGAGGTTGCCATGCGCTTTTGTGATCTGCTCGATGCGGTGCGCCGCCAGCCGGAACTGTCGATCCCCGCCGAATGGGCTCAGGGCCGCGCCAGTTTTGGCGGCCTCGTCGCCGCGCTGCAATACGAAGCCATGCGCGCCAAGGTGCCGGCGGATCGACCAGTGCGTTCGCTGGCGATCACCTTCGTCGGCCCGGTCGAGCCGGAAGTCCCGGTGAGTTTTGAAGTGGATGTGCTGCGTGAAGGCAAAGCCGTCAGCCAGGTGCTGGGCCGGGCGATGCAGAACGGTCAGGTGGTCACGCTGGTGCAAGGCAGTTTTGGCGCCTCGCGTCCTTCGGAAGTGGCGATTGCCGCTGAGCCTGCGCCGGACATGAAGCACTGGGACGAATGTCAGGAACTGCCGTACATCAAAGGTGTGCTGCCGGAATTCATGCGTCATCTGGCGATGCGCTGGACGATCGGCGGTTTGCCGTTCACCGGTAATTCTTCGCGGGACATGGGCGGTTGGGTGCGTTTGCGGGGAGACGTAAAAGAAGAGCCAGTGACCGAAGCGCACATTCTCGCGTTGGTCGACGCGTGGCCGCCGTCGCTGTTGCCGCATCTGAAGAAACCGGCCATGGGCAGCACGCTGACCTGGACCATCGAATTCGTTCAGCCGTTACGCGAGTTGAGCACGCTGGACTGGTGCAAGTACCGCGTGGAAACCGAGTACGCCGCCGACGGCTACGGGCATGCCGCCGCCAAGCTGTGGAGCGCGGAGGGCGAGTTGATTGCCATGAGTCGGCAGACTGTCACGATCTTCGCCTGACTCAATGCCGACGGTGACGCTCCCGCCAGGCGCGCCACCAGCCGCCGCTGAGAAAGAACCGTGGAAAAGTCAGAAACTGCTCGACCAGCAAACGTGAAATCGCGTCTTTGCGATCACTGAACGGCTCGGAGGCTTGCGCCTCCAAGCGGTGCCCGTGGCGTTGCAATCCCAGCGCCGCCACGATGCCAATCACGCCGATGGCGACACTGGCCAGGCTCAGGCTGAACACGCCAGAGACGATCAACAAAAACGCCACGATGAACAGCGGCACGGCAATCAGGTGCAACACCAGATTGGTCGGGTGCTGATGATTGCCCGGGTACGCGCGCCATTGCCATGCGGGAAGGTTGGGGTGTCGTTTGCCCATGATGTGGCTACTCCTCGATCCATGTTGAACACATGGATGAAGAATAGGCCGGGGCGGCGAGGGCGGCGAATCGAGGTTGGCTATTGAAGTGATAGGCGTCATGTTCGGATTCGATGTCGGCCCATCTGACGCCTTCGCGAGCAAGCTTTGCTCCTACAGATCCGTGCACAACTGTAGGAGCAAAGCTTGCTCGCGAAAGGCCCGTCAGAGTTTCAACTGCCCAATCGCCTTGCTCAATTCCCCAGCCAACGTCGCCAACTCATTACTGGTCGTCGCCGAATCCACCGTCTGCTGCACGGTGTTCTCGGTCACATCGCGAATGCTCACCACCGCCCGATTCATCTCCTCGGCAACCTGACTCTGCTGCTCAGCAGCCACGGCAATCTGCGTATTGCTCTCGCGCATCTGCGCCACTGCGCCGGTGATCTCGGCCAGCGCCGCGCCAGCTTCCTGCGCCTGCTGCACACAATCGTCGGCCTTATACGAACTCTCCTGCATGAAATCCACCGCATCGCGCGTGCCGGCCTGCAGCGCCGAAACCATCGTGGTGATCTCGTCAGTGGAAGCCTGCACACGTTTCGCGAGGTGGCGCACTTCATCGGCGACCACCGCAAAACCACGGCCCATTTCCCCGGCACGCGCGGCCTCGATGGCAGCATTGAGAGCAAGCAGATTGGTCTGCTCGGCGATGCTGTGAATCACGCTGACCACACCGTTGATCTTCTGACTGTCTTCAGCCAGGCGTTGAATCATTTCGGCCGTCTGCTGCACGCCGCTGGACAGACCGGCGATCGAATGCTGCACCCGCGCCACCACTTGCTGACCACTGCCGGCCAGACCGTCAGCGGTCTGCGACAAATCGCGGGTGGCGCCCGCGTGCTGGGCGATGTGATAGACCGTGGCGGTCATTTCATTGATCGCCGTGGCCGCTTGATCGGTTTCACTCTGCTGGCCGAGCATGCCGTGACGCACTTCGTCCATGCTCGCCGCCAGCCGCGCCGCGCCGACATCCAATTGCCTCGCGGTGTTGGCGACAGTGGTGACCACACGCTGATAACCCGCCTGCATCGCGTTGAACGCACTGGCCATCTGCCCGACTTCATCTGTGCAGGCCAATGGCACGCGGGCCGAGAGGTCGCCGCTTTTCTCGACGTGCAGCATCACGTCTTTCAGGGTGTTGAGTTGGCTGAGCAGGAAGCGGATCAATAGTTGTGAGGCGCCGAGCATGGCCAGCATCAGGATCAATACGGCCACGGCGAAGTTGGCGAAACGCTCATCGAATACCTGCGCCAGGCTCGGGCCATAAGCGATCACGGCGACGCGTTGACCGTCGGCACGGCTGAACACCTCGGCGCCCATCAACGGATTTTTGCCGAACAATGGCATCGGATTGATCTCGATCCAGCCGTTGCTGTCGGCGATTTCCAATAACGGTTGATCGTTGAGGCGCGGTGCTTCACCGCGTTTGAAGGTCAGCACTTGATCGGCTTTGGGCAGCGCTTGCCCGACCGGCCAGGCCTTGAGCAACTGCGCCTGAGCCTGCGCGGAGGCCTTTGATGCATGACTGCGCGCCTGTTGTTCGAGGTGTACGGCGTACAACACCAACAACAACGTGGTGACGAAGGCGACCGCGTTGACCGCCCAGAATTTGTATTTCAGCGAGATATTGCTAAGCCAGGCACCCATGGAGGTTTTCTCTGATAGCGGAAACAGCATTGGCAAGGTGCCAGTATTGTGCCGCTACGGAGGGATCTGGATTTGATGTGGGTCAAAAGATTAAAAGATCGCAGCCTGCGGCAGCTCCTACATTGGGAAGGTGTACACCCTGTAGGAGCTGCCGAAGGCTGCGATCTTTTGCGGCTTACACCAACGTTGGGAGATTGAAGAATGCGCGGGCGCACGCGGTGGTGTGCGCAGCCAGCTCTTCCCCGGTTTCCCCGCGATGCAGAGCAACCTCGCGCAACACCTCCGTCAGATACGCCGGCTCATTACGCCCGTTCTTCGGTTTCGGTCGCAACGTACGCGGTAACAAATAAGGCGCATCGCTTTCCAGCATCAGCCTTCCGCGTTTGATCTCTTTTACCAGCGGATGCAGATGCGTGCCCCGACGCTCGTCGCAGATCCAGCCGGTAATGCCGATGTGCAGATCCATGTCGAGATAACTGAACAGCGCTTTTTGCTCACCGGTGAAGCAATGCACCACTGCGGCAGGCAACTGATCGCGGAAGCCTTTCAGTATCTCCAGTAGTCGCTGACTGGCATCGCGCTCGTGCAAAAACACCGGCAACTGCAGCTCAACGGCCAGCGCCAGATGCTCTTCCAACACCTTCTCCTGCTGCGGACGCGGCGAGAAATCGCGATTGAAATCCAGCCCGCATTCGCCCACCGCGACCACGTTCGATTCCTTCAGCAAACTGCGCAAACGCCTGGCGCTGTCAGCGCTCCAGTCGCTGGCCGAGTGTGGGTGAATGCCGGCGGTGGCGAACAGCCGTTGACCGTTCTCATCCAGTTGCTGACACAGTTCCAGCGCCTGTTCGCTGCCCTCGACGCTGGTGCCGGTCAGCACCAGTTGGCAGACCCCGGCGGCGTAGGCGCGGTCGAGTACGGCCTGGTGTTTGTCGGCGAAACTTGGGTTGGTCAGGTTGACGCCGATATCGATGAGTTGCATGGTTGCTACCTCGGGCCGAAGGCCGGAAAGCATACCAGAGCTGTAGATTCATAAGAAAAGCCAAGAACTACAACGAGTTAAAGCTGTCTTTTGATGCCGCGAGACCCGTCTGATTGGCAGCAATGCCAACGCTGTGCCAGTCTCTCGCACCTTGCCAGCGCTCCAGGCGCTCTGTTTTCGTCGGTGATTTCGACCGTTCAGCGGTGAAATTGCCCCGTATTCTTTCCGGAGAGTGGATGGTTCGTCCCTCGGTTTTGTTGCTGTTGTGTGGATCGTTGCTGCTGCCGATGACGGCGGTTGCACGCCTGCCCGGGCCGCTGCAAGCCGTGCCGGCCGCCAAGGTGCGCGATCTCTCGGAGATCCGCAGCAGTCGCGTGTTGCGGGTGCTGGTCAATCAGAGCCGCAACAGCTCCGGTGAAGTCCAGGGCCAGGCGATCGGCGTCGAATACCATCGCTTGCGCGCCTTCGAGCAATACCTCAACGGTCACGCCCGTGACGGTCAGGAAATCACCCTCAAGATCATTCCCAAATCCAAGGATCAATTGCTCGGCGCCTTACAGCGTGGCGAAGGTGATCTGGTGGCGCCGGGAGAATTGCTCGACCTGCAACCGGGTCACGCGGTGGCCAGCAGCGAACCGATCGCCAGCAACGTGCCGCTGATCCTGGTCGGCATCAAGGGCGAGCGACGCTACACCAAGGTTGAACAGCTCTCCGGTAAAACCCTCGCCTTGCCGACTGGCAGCGCAGCGGGGGAGGCCGTCAGCCAACTGAATCAGAAACTGGCGCTGCACAAACTGGCGCCGATCAAGATTGAATGGGTCGATCCGACGCTGGCGGTCGAAGACGTGCTGGAAATGGTGCAGGGCGGGATTTTCCACCTGACCATCGTCGAGCAACCCATCGCTGAGCGTTGGGGCAAGATCCTGCCGAAATTGCGTTTTGATCGGCAGTTGATGATCAGCGAGCCAGGCGAAGAGTACTGGTTCGTCCGCCGCGACGCCTCGATGCTGCGGGCGAGCATTGATCGCTTCTTGACCGGCTACAAAAATCCGTCCAACGAAGATGCGGCGTTTCTGCGCATCTACCGTCGCCTCTATCAAGTTCACTATCCATTGGCCAAGGCTGATCGCCAGCGTCTGGAAAAACTGCGCCCGACCCTGCAAAAACACGCTGACGCGCAAAAAATGGATTGGCTGAACCTGGCGGCGCTGGCGTTCAAGGAGTCCGCGCTGCAACCCAATGCGCGCAGCGGCAGTGGCCCGACCGGGCTGATGCAGATCACCCCGTCCGCCGCGCAACGCGTCGGCGTCGACAATATTCAGAATCTCGATGCCAACGTGCAGGCAGGGGCCAAATACCTCGCGATGATCCGGCGCAAGTTCTTCAACAGTCCCAAGCTCAACGAGCGCGAGCGCATGGCCTTCACGCTCGCGGCTTACAACATCGGCCCGGAGCGGGTGCAAGGCATGCGCGCCGAAGCGCGACGGCGTGGCTTGAACCCCAATCAGTGGTTCTTCCAGGTCGAGCGCATTGCCATGGAGCAGGTGGGAATGGGGCCGGTCAGCTATGTTAATAGCGTGAACAAGTATTACTTGGCGTTCGACCGGGAGCGGGAGTCGTTGGAGCCCGGAGGACAAAAAGTAGCCTCACGGAAATGATCTAATAATTTGATTGTTATGGCGGAATAATTGCGCTTTTATCATGAAATTAACTGATTAATATAGCGGCCAACCAACACACACTTCTCGCAAAACAAGGAATGCTTCCATGAGCTCACTGATCAACAAAGTCCTGTTCACCCGCGCCGGTTACGGTCTGACCATCCTGCGCATCGCTGTCGGTGTGATCTTCGCGGCTCACGGTTCGCAAAAGCTGTTTGGACTGTTCGGTGGTTACGGTTTGTCCGGCACCGCGCAATACATGGACAGCATCGGTCTGCACCCGGGTTACCTGATGGCAACCTTGGCGGGTGGTACCGAGTTCTTCGCCGGTCTGGCGCTGATCATCGGTTTGCTGGTTCGTCCGGCGGCGCTGGGCCTGACCTTCCTGTCGCTGGTGGCGATCTTCACCGTACACATCAGCAACGGTTTGTTCATGGCCAACAACGGTTACGAATTTGCCCTGGCCCTGCTCGGTGGCAGCCTCGCGGTACTGATCGAAGGCGCCGGCAAACTCTCGGTGGATCGCGCCATCGCTGGCTGATCGCAAAACCCGGACAAAAAAAGGCCCGTATCGTGAGATACGGGCCTTTTTGTTTGTTACTGCGACTGCCTTGCTGCGCCGGGTTTAACCGCGACGGCGCAGGGCGTCGATACGCTCTTCCAGCGGCGGGTGGCTCATGAACATGCGCGCGAAGCCCTGCTTGATGCCACCGTTGATGCCGAAAGCATTCAGGGTGTCCGGCATATGCACCGGCAAGCCCTGTTCGGCGCGCAGACGCTGCAGGGCACCGATCATGGCGCTGGTACCGGCCAGACGTGCACCGGCTTCGTCAGCACGGAATTCGCGTTTACGCGAGAACCACATGACGATCGAGCTGGCCAGAATGCCCAGCACCAGTTCGGCGAAAATGGTCGCCACGTAGTAGGCGATGCCTTGGCCTTCTTCGTTTTTAAAGATCACTTTGTCGACGAAGTTGCCGATGATCCGTGCAAAGAACATCACGAAGGTGTTCACCACGCCCTGGATCAACGCCAGCGTGACCATGTCACCGTTGGCCACGTGGCCGATTTCGTGAGCCAGCACGGCCTTCACTTCATCGGGCGAAAAACGCTCAAGCAGGCCCTGACTGACCGCGACCAGCGCGTCGTTCTTGTTCCAGCCGGTGGCGAAGGCGTTCGCCTCGTAGGCCGGGAAAATACCGACTTCGGGCATCTTAATCCCGGCTTCGCGGGACAATTGCTCGACGGTTTGCAGCAGCCATTGCTCATGCCGGGTGCGTGGCTGGCTGATGATCTGGGTGCTGGTGCTCATCTTCGCCATCCACTTGGAGATGAACAGCGAGAACAGCGAACCGGCAAAACCAAAGACCGCACAGAAAACCAGCAGCTGACTAAGGTTGAGATCAACCCCGTTGGCCGCCATGAACCCGTTGAAGCCGAACAGGCTCAGGGTGATGCTGGCTATCAGCACGACCGCCAGGTTAGTGGCCAAAAACAGCAGGATGCGCATCATGGTTGTAGAAATCTCCTCAAGCTAAAGATGTAGCGTACTGCGGGGTATATAAGGTGCTGCAGCGGGCTATTCAACTGAGTGACTATTTCAAACTGTGTCCTACAGTGAATTCTTCGGTGCAAGGTTCATTTCCCACAACGTAAACCGACAGGTATGACAAACAGCCGCGACCCGTCGCGACTACGTCAGACGTACGTGATCGGTACGAGTCGCAAGTGTAGAAGGCGTACGCAAAGGGTGGGGCGCAGAAGTGTTGCCGAATCAGACAGTGCGCAACGTTCGGGGCGTTGCGCACTGCTGGCCTATTACTGGCGGTAGGACTTGAGGAAGTTGCCGATGCGGCCGATGGCCATTTCCAGATCATCGACGCGCGGCAGGGTGACCACACGGAAGTGATCCGGCCACGGCCAGTTGAACGCCGTGCCTTGCACCACCAGCAGCTTCTCGGAGAGCAGCAGATCGAGGACGAATTTTTCGTCGTTATGGATCGGACAGACTTTCGGATCGATTTTCGGGAACGCGTACAGCGCGCCCATCGGCTTGACGCAACTCACGCCCGGAATGTCGTTGAGCAATTCCCACGTGCGATTGCGTTGTTCCAGCAGACGCCCTTGCGGCAGCACCAGATCATTGATGCTCTGATAGCCGCCGAGTGCGGTCTGAATCGCGTGCTGGCTCGGCACGTTGGCGCACAGACGCATGTTCGCCAGCATGTCGATGCCTTCGATGTAGCTCTGCGCGTTGTGTTTCGGCCCGGAGATGGCGATCCAGCCCGAACGGAAACCGGCCACGCGGTAGGACTTCGACAGACCGTTGAAGGTCAGGCACAGCAGATCCGGGGCCAGCGACGCGGTGCAGATGTGCACGGCGTCGTCATACAGGATCTTGTCGTAGATTTCGTCGGAGAACACCACCAGGTTGTGCGCGCGGGCGATTTCCAGCATGCCCAGCAACACTTCCTTCGAATACACCGCGCCGGTCGGGTTGTTCGGGTTGATGATCACCATTGCTTTGGTATTCGGGGTGATCTTGGCCTTGATGTCGGCCAGATCCGGGAACCAGTCGGCGCCTTCGTCGCACAGGTAATGCACGGCGTTACCACCCGCCAGGCTCACGGCCGCCGTCCACAGCGGATAGTCCGGGGCCGGCACCAGCACTTCGTCGCCGTTGTTGAGCAGCGCCTGCAGCGACATCACGATCAGCTCGGACACGCCGTTGCCCAGGTAGATGTCTTCGATGCCGACACCTTCAACCTGCTTCTGCTGGTAGTACTGCATCACCGCTTTGCGCGCGCTGAACAGGCCTTTGGAATCGCTGTAGCCTTGCGCGGTCGGCAGGTTGCGGATCACATCCTGAAGAATTTCGTCCGGCGCCTCGAAACCAAACGGTGCCGGGTTGCCGATATTCAGCTTGAGGATGCGCTGGCCTTCCTCTTCCAGACGTTTGGCGTGCTTGAGCACCGGGCCGCGAATGTCGTAGCAGACGTTGGCGAGCTTGTTCGATTTGCTGAACTGCATGGCGATGTGATCCCGAAAATGAACGATCCAGACGCTGTATGAACTACCGTACTGGGATTCCTGCGTTTGCATGCCAACCGGGTGCCGGAACGTCACGCTGCAAAAAATCCGTTTGAGTGCATGTAACGCGGCTGCCAGACTGGCATCAAATGAGGCGCAATCATACGTGCCGCTCGATCCGTGGAAAAGGTACAGATCGGGCTTTTTCAGCCGCTGAGGTGTGATGATGGAAAAGTTGGAAAAAACCCTGGAAGAATGGCGTGAGATGCTCGACCCCGAGCAGTACAACGTTTGCCGTCTCAGTGCGACCGAACGACCGTTCTCCGGCAAGTACAATGCGACCAAAACCGACGGTGTTTATCATTGCGTGTGCTGCAATGAGCCACTGTTCGATTCCAAGACCAAATTCGACTCCGGCTGCGGCTGGCCGAGCTTCTACGCGCCCATCGGCGAAAGCGCGATGACCGAAATCCGAGACACCACTCACGGCATGATTCGCACTGAAGTGAAATGCGCGCGCTGTGACGCGCACCTGGGCCACGTGTTCCCGGACGGCCCGCCGCCGACCGGTCTGCGTTATTGCATCAATTCGGTGTGCCTGAACCTCGAACCACGCGAGTAACCTCACGATAAAACCCCTGTAGGCGCTGCCGAAGGCTGCGATCCTTTGATCTTGCTTTAAAAAACAACGTCAAAAGATCGCAGCCTTCGGCAGCTCCTACAGGGGGGAATCCGATAAATTAAATTGCACACAATTTAATTGCTCGCTATGTTTGCCCTTTGCCACTTCCTGCGGAGCCCGACCCATGAGCGACAACCTGCTGAATATCCCGTGCACCACCATCAAGGGTGAGCAAAAGACCCTGGCCGACTACGCCGGTAAAGCCGTGCTGGTGGTCAACACGGCGAGCAAGTGCGGTTTCACCCCGCAATACAAAGGACTCGAAGAACTGTGGCAGACCTACAAGGATCAGGGCCTGGTGGTGCTGGGCTTTCCGTGCAATCAGTTCGGCAAGCAGGAGCCGGGCAATGAAGGCGCGATCAGTGAGTTCTGCGAGCTGAATTTCGGCGTGAGTTTCCCGCTGTTCAAGAAGATCGACGTCAACGGCGCCGATGCGCACCCGCTGTTCGTGCAATTGAAAAAGCGTGCGCCGGGTCTGCTGGGTTCGCAGGGCATCAAGTGGAATTTCACCAAGTTCCTGATCGGCAAGGATGGTCAACTGGTCAAGCGTTTCGCCCCGACCACCAAACCACAGGATCTGAACGGCGAGATCGAAGCGCTGCTGAAATGAACAGCCTGTCCGTCGATTCGATGCAGCTCGACAACCAGTTGTGTTTCAAGCTGTACGCCGCATCCCGCGCAGTGATTCGCGCCTACAAGCCGATGCTTGATCAGCTCGGCCTGACCTATCCGCAATATCTGGTGATGCTGGTGTTGTGGGAGTGGCAGGAAAGCGCCCCGGAGCAACCGACGGTGAAAGCGCTGGGCGAACGTCTGGCACTGGATTCCGGGACGCTGACGCCGCTGCTCAAGCGTCTGGAGCAAATGCAATGGGTGCAGCGCCAGCGTTCGGCCCGCGATGAGCGAGAGGTGCATTTGAGCCTGACCGCCGCCGGACAAGCATTGCGTGAGCAGGTCGGGCCGCTCAAAGCAAAATTGTTGTGCGACAGCGGCGTGGATCTCGACCGGCTCAACGAATTGCGCAACGGCCTCGATCACTTGCTCGGGCAGATCAAGGCTTTGGCGTAATCGGCACCCATTGATCAAGCAGCGCTGCCAGTTCTTCGCGGCGAAACGGTTTGGCCAGATAGTCGCTCATGCCCGCCGCGCGGCAGCGTTCACGTTCTTCGGACATGGCGTTGGCGGTCAGGGCGACGATCGGCAATTGTGGCCAGCGCCCGCTCTGGCGAATCTGCCGACTCGCTTCGTAGCCGTCCATCACCGGCATGTTGCAGTCCATCAGCACCATGTCGAAATCATGGAATTCCAGTTGATCCAACGCCTCGGCACCGTGAGCCGCGACCACCACTTCGCAGCCAAGCTTGCCGAGCATGCCTTTGGCCACCAGTTGATTGACCGGGTTGTCCTCGACCAACAGAACCCGAGCGCGTCGAAGCGAGGGTGCAGCCTCAAGAGGTGTGTCACCGACGTCGGTGATGTCCGCTTGCAAGGTTCTGCGCAGATTCTGATACAGCGCGTTGCGAGCCAGCGGTCGCGCCTGCTGCTGCAGTGGCGCCAGCGCCGCGGCTTCTTCGCTGGGCAGAAAACTGCCATAAGCGGTGACCAGTAAAATCGGCGCCTTAATGGTGGGGCGCAGGCCGAACAGGCATTCCGGGCAATCGGTGATCAATACGTCAGGCGTGCGGCCCAGCAATGAATCATCAATCGTGCACTGGTCGTATTCGATGCCCCAGCCCGGCAGCAAACTTTTCAGCAGTTCTGCCAGGCCACTGCTGCCAGCGGTGATGGCGAGGACTTTGCCGTGCAGCGGTGCCGGAGCGATCGCGCGGGTATGGCTGGGCAGCGGCAGTTCGGCACAGAACTGGCTGCCGAAACCGGCCTCCGAACTGATCGTCAGACGGCCCTGCATGGCTTCGCACAGGTTGTAGGTCAATGCCAGACCCAGCCCGGTGCCGCCATATTGCCGGGTGATGCCAGCGCCAGCCTGAGTGAACGGCTGGAAGATTTTCACCTGCGCTTCCTGCGCGATGCCGATCCCGGTGTCACAGACTTCGATGCGCACGCCATCCTTATAGGCCGACAAGCGCACATCGACGCGACCGAAACGGGTGAACTTCAGCGCGTTCGACAGCAGGTTGCTGACGATCTGCCGAACCCGGGTCGGGTCGCCGAGTACCAGCGCGGGGAAGTGCGGATCGATCAGGCAGGTCAGTTCGACGCTCGGCGCAGCATTCTGCGAGAGCAGATTGGCGGTGTCCTCGACCAGCGCACCGAGGTCGAACGGAATGTGTTCGAGCTCCAGTTGCCCGGCATCGAATTTCGACAGATCGAGAATATCGTTGAGCAATTCCACCAGCACTTTGCCCGAGTCGTGGGCGATCGCCAGTTGTTGTTGCTGTTCGGCGTTCAGCGGGCCGTCCAGCGATAGCGCAATCATCCCCAGCAAGCCGTTGAGCGGCGTGCGGATTTCATGGCTCATGTTGGCGAGAAACGCCGAGCGTGCCTCGGCCATGTCCAACGCGGTGCTGCGGGCGACTTCGAGCTCCTGATTGGATTGGCTGAGCCGCGTGTTGATCGCCTTGAGTTCAGCGGTGCGCGAGGAAACGATGGTTTCCAGTTGGCTGAGGTAATCGGTCAGGCGGTTTTCCGCGTTGCGGCGCTGCTGGATTTCCGTGGCGATGTTTTCGAATTGCTGATTGGCGACTTTGACCAGCACACCAATTTCGTCATTGGCATGCCCGGCGGGGCATTCCAGAGTTGTCGGTTCTGCGCTGCGCGGATCGCGACTGCTGAGTTCGCGAATCACCCGCACCAGTGGTTTGGTGAGCATCACGTAGAACAACGCCAGCAGAATGCCGGTAAGAATCAGGCTGCGGGCGAAACCGTTGAGCAAGGTGATTTCCGCCCGGCGCAGAAAGCGGCTGCCAAAGGCGTAGGTGTCGACTTCAAGGCTCAGCACCCCTAGCGATTCGGTGGGCAGGTGGTCGAGGTAGAGGCGGTCTTCGAACTGGCGTTTGGCGCCGAACAGGGCATCGCTGATCATCCGGTAGCCGCTTTGCAGCTCGGGACGTTTGACGCTGGCCAGCACCGTATCGTTGTTATCGGTCAGTTGCGCGGAAATGATGGCCGGCGAACGTAGCAGGCCGAGGGTGAGTTCCTGGGCCAGTTCGGCGTCGATGTTGTAAGCGATGCGAGACGCCGGATTGTGGCTGATTTCCAGCAAAGACAGGATTTCACGGTTGATGGAAGCGTCTTCACTGGCATAATCGATGCCGATTTGCAGCAGGCTGAGCAGCGTGCCCAGAATGAACCCGACCAGCACAGTAAGCTTGGCTTGCTTGTACGACAGCCGTTGGGTGAATTTGATATCCATGGGGTGTTGAACCACTTCCGTTTCCCTTCGCTGCTCAAGCATAGTCGATCATGTATGGATACCGAGGTTCCCGAATCGCCTTGTAACAAGGCTGGGTGCGGGACTTTAAGTCTGTGTGTCGTGGCTGGATCGCCATCATCACTGTGAACGAGCCCGAGGAAAAGACGTGGATTCCCGATTGAATGCTTTTCTTGAACGCGCCGAGTCGGTTCTGGCGCGGATCGAACCCTTGTTGCCGGCACCGCGTCCGGTGATCGACTGGAACACTTGCCTGGCCGCGCGCTGGCAGCGTGACGGGCGCAGCGGTTATTTGCTGCCGCTGGAAGTCAGCCTCGACATGCGTCTGTCCGACCTGATCGGCGTTGATCGTCAGCTCGAACAACTGGGCCGCAACACCCAGCAATTCCTCGACGGCATGCCGGCCAACCACGCCTTGTTGTGGGGCTCGCGTGGCACTGGTAAATCGTCGCTGGTGCGCGCACTGCTGGCGGAACACGCCGCAGCCGGCCTGCGTTTGATCGAGATCGAACGCGATCATCTGGCCGACCTGCCGCGCGTGGTCGAGCAGATCGGCAAACTGCCACAGCGCTTTGTGTTGTTCTGCGATGACTTGTCGTTCGAATCCGGTGAAGGCGATTACCGCGTGCTGAAAAGCGTGCTGGACGGCTCGCTGGAACAGGCGCCGGACAATGTCTTGTTGTACGCCACATCGAACCGTCGCCACCTGGTGCCGGAGAAGGAAAGCGACAACGAAAACTGGAAACGCGTCGACGGTGAGTTGCACCCAAGCGAAGCGGTGGAGGACAAGATTGCTCTGTCGGATCGCTTTGGCCTGTGGCTGTCGTTCTACCCATTCACCCAAGAACACTTCCTCGACGTCGTTGAACACTGGATCGGCCAGTTGGCCGCCAAAGCCAATCTGAGCTGGCAGCGCGACGAAGAGCTGGACATCCTCGCCGTGCGTTGGGCCACTGGCCGCGGCAATCGCAACGGACGTTGCGCGTACCAATTCGCCCGCTACTGGGTGGGACTGAAATTGTTGGAGCACAAGGCATGATTGATTTGCAACAAAGCGGCCAAGGTCTCGAAGGCTATGGCATGTTGGCCGCGCAACTGGAATCGCTGCTGGCGGACGAAGGCGATTTCATCGCCAACGCCGCGCAGTTTTCGGCGTTCCTGTTTAACCAGCTCGATGACCTGAACTGGGCGGGTTTCTACCTCAACCGCAACGAAGAGCTGGTGCTCGGCCCGTTTCAAGGGCAGATCGCTTGCGTGCGCATTCCGTTTGGTCGCGGTGTCTGCGGCGCAGCGGCGGCAACCTTGCAGACGCAGCGAGTCGAAGACGTTCACGCGTTTCCCGGCCATATCGCTTGCGACAGCGCGTCGAACAGTGAACTGGTCGTGCCGTTGGTCAAGGACGGTCGCCTGATTGGCGTGCTCGACCTCGACAGCCCGAAGCTGGCGCGTTTTGGCGCTGACGATCAGGCCGGCATCGAGCAACTGGCGGCGATTTTCCTGCGCCTGACCGACTGCTGATCATGCGCTGACGCCAGCCTTGCGGAGCAGGCTGGCGGGATCCACCGCATCGATCTGCAGCGGATCAAGAAAGCGCGTGGCGTACTGCAAATACACGCCTTCGTTGATGAACAGGCCGAACAGCTCAGGATCAATGTGCGACTCGTGGCTCATTGTCGCCATGATATTCAGCGCCTCGCTCAAGGATTTGGCCTTTTTGTAAGGCCTATCTGCCGCCGTCAGTGCCTCGAAAATATCGGCAATCGCCATCATCCGTGCCGGCAGGCTCATTTCTTCGCGTTTCAGACGTTTCGGATAACCGGTGCCGTCCATTTTTTCATGATGGCCGCCGGCGATTTCCGCGACGCTGTCCAGATGCCCGGGGAAGGGCAGGTGGCTGAGCATCAGGATCGTCTGCACCATGTGATGGTTGATGATGTAGCGTTCTTCGCGGGTCAGCGTGCCGCGGGTGATGCTCAGGTTGTACAACTCGCCGCGGTTGTATTTGTAGCGTGGCACGTCGAGTTTGAACCCCCACGGATTGTCTTCCGGAATCAGCTCACTGTCGGCGCGTTCGAGCAAGTGTTCGGGCTTGTCCGCCAGCAGTTTTTCCCGCACCGGCAGAGTCGGCGCCGAGGTTCGCGACTGGCGACGGTTTTCTTCCCATGACACCCCCAAACGATCGTCGAGTGTGCGCATCCATGTGCGCTGGCCCAGCTCATTCAGTCGTTGCAGATCCGCTTCGGCCATCGCCTCACTGCCCAGATTGCAGCGGGCGACGAAGGCGAAATCGTCATCCAGTGCCGACAACGTGGTGTCGCGCAAAACGCTCAGCTGTTCTTCGTTACCGCCCATGGCCAGTGCTTGCCAGTAGCTGATCCAGGCATCGCGTTTGAGCACCTCAAAGCGGGTGCGAATCTCATGGATACGGTCGTTGATGGTCTCCAGTTTGGTGGCCTTGTCGACCACGTATTCAGGCGTGGTGACCTTGCCGCAATCGTGCAGCCACGCGGCAATGTGCAGCGCCTCCCATTCATCTTCGCTGGGTTGATAGGCCTTGAAGGCTGGGTCGTGACTGGCTGCCGCCGCATGAGCGAGCATTAGGGTCAGTTCCGGCACGCGCTGGCAATGGCCGCCGGTGTAGGGGCTTTTTGCATCGATGGCGCCGGCCAGCAATTGAATGAAGGCGTCCAGCAGTTGTTTCTGTTTGGCCTGCAACCGTTGGCTTTCGATGCTCACCGCGGCGGCGCCGGACACGGCCTGGAGAAAGGCGATGCGATCCGGTCGCAGTTTTTCCAGATCGGCGGACGTGCCGCTGTCGTTCACCAGCAAGATCAGCAGGCCGATGGTTTCGTTGTGGCGGTTGCGCAGGCGAATGCCGATCAGGTGCACGCGCGGCGAAGCCATCGCGAGCAAGACTTTTTGCAGGTCGCCGGCCTGTTCGAAACCCAGGTTGCTCACCACGTTGTCGGCGTGTGCCAGCTCTTGAAACCATGCCGGACCTTGATGTGCCTGCAGGTCGTGGCCCTGAATAGCGAAATCTTCGAGGGTTTGCGCGGTGCCGTCGATGACCACCCCGTAAGGTTCCATGCGGTTGCCGTCGCTTTCGCGCAGGTAGATCAGGCCTGCCTGAGCCTGGGCGATCTGCACGGTTTCGAACAGCACTCGCTGTAACAGCGGCGCGAATCGGGTTTCGGCACAAAGGCTGTCGGTGATGCGGAAGAAACTCGCCAGCGTGTCTTTCATTCGCGCCATCGACACACTCAATTGATCAACTTCAAGCACTGGCGAGCGCCGGGTCAGGGGGAAATTGAAATCGAAACTGCGGATCGCGTCGGCCTCCTTGACCAGCGCGTGCAGGGGTTTGACCAGAATTCGTGAGATCAACCAGCCCAGCGGCAGGCACAGCAGTAACGTCGCGAGGGTAATCAGCGCACCTTGCCAGCGCATGCGATAGGCGTCGACCAGCAACTCGTCCTCTGGCACCAGCAAGGCCAATTGCAGACCACGCGGCCCACCTTCCTGCATGCTACTGCGGGCGACGATCCATTGGCGACCTTCGGATTCCAGGCGATTGCCTTTGTGCGCGCCGGACAGCAACGCATGCAATTGCGGACTGAGATCAGTCACCTTGGCCAGCCGTGCGGTGCGATCGTCGACGATCAGACGGCTGCTGTCGGGGTAGGCCACGGCATTGCCGTCAGCATCGAACAAGGCGATTTCGGTGGCCGGGGTGACCACGTGTTTGGTCAGCGTCGCGGACAGCGCTTCCAGCGTCAGGTCGGCGCCAATCACGGCGTTTTCGCCACTGCGCCGGGCGAGGGTGGTGCCGACATTGTGGGTGGAGAAAAATACGTAGGGTTCGGTGGTGATTTGCTCGGCCTGCTGTCGGGCGCTGGTAAACCAGGCGCGGGTACGCGGGTCATAAAGGTCTTCGGGGTTGTCCTGCCGGGTGATCGGCGTGAGCGATTGATCAAAGAACAGCGATTGCGACCGTGGCTGGCCATCGGCACCGTGCTCAATGCTCCAGACCTGAAACGCGGCGGCCTCCGGTGCTTTGAGCAGGGTTTTCAAAGCACCATTGCGCAACGGTCGCACCATGAAGAAATCACCGTTTGCATAACCCAGATACAGCGAGGCCAGATCCGGATTGTCCGTCAGTGACTGGCTGAATGGCCTGAGCAAAGGCAGCCGCTGTTCCAGCGCCAAGGCCTGTGTGGCTGGGTTGTCTGCCAGCAGGCTGAGCAGATGGCGAATCGGCTGATAGGTAGCGTGCAGGTCGACGCGTACATCCTGTTCGATGCGGTTGAACAGCTTTTCGCTGCTCGAGAGGATGATTTGCGTGGTCTGTCGGTAATTGAACAGTCCCAGGATCACCCCGGTAAGCAGCAATAGAAACGTAAACATGACGCTGATGTGCACATGCAGAGGGAACCGGCGTTGTTCCGGGCGCAGTGGGCTGGGCATTTCTGGCTCTCCAAAAGGTTTAACTCACTGCTCAGCGCCCAAGCATAGTTAAGGCACAGTCATTTTGCCTTGGTCGGCCAATGCCAATTGTTGCTGCAACGCCTGCTCCAGTTCGAGCATCACCTGATTGCTCGCCGCACAGCGCCGCGCAATCTCGTCTGCCGACATTGACTGGTTGCAGGCTTGTTCCAGTGCGTCGCAGCATTCGATCACTCGCGAAGCCTGTGCAATGCGTGCCGCGCCTTTGATCTTGTGGGCGACCAGCGCCAATGCCTGGCAGTCGTTCTGCGGCGACAGCGCGAGTAATTCTTCACGGTCGAGGCGGCTGCTTTTGAGCAACTCGGCCAACAATCGCCGACCCTGTGCAGGGTTGCCGCCGGTCAGCAAGTTCAGGCTTTGCAGGTTGAATGCCGGCGATTGAGGGGCCGGGGTGATGCCGTCCACCCAGTGGCTCAGTTGGCTCAGGCTCAAGGGCTTGAACAGGCAGTCGTCCATCCCGGCCTGTTTACAGCGCAGGATTTCCTCGGGCTGAGCATTGGCGGTGAAACCCAACACCGTGCACGGCGGGCTATGGTTCTGCTGCTCATGCAGGCGTATCGCGCGGGTCAGGTCATAGCCGTTCATCAACGGCATGTTGCAGTCGGCGATCACCAGATCGAATTGACCTGCTTTCCACATGTCCAGTCCGCTGCTGCCGTTTTCGGCGAGGCTGCACTGGTGTCCCAGAAACTCCAGTTGCTGACACATCAGCAGACGATTGGCGGGGTGATCATCCACCACCAATACGTTGAGTGGGGCGAGTGATGCCTTGATCGGCGGCTCGGCTTTGCGGGTGATCACTTCGGCGGGAAATGTTTCCAATGGCAGGGAAATACACACCTGAGTGCCGATCCCGGGATGGCTGCTCAACTGCAGTTTTCCACCCATCATTTCGCACAGGCTGCGACTGATCACCAGACCCAGACCCGCGCCACTGCGGGCTTGCTGAGCGCTGTTCTCCGCTTGGGCAAAAGGCTCGAACAGACGCTGCTGATCTTCGGCGCTAATGCCCACGCCACTGTCTTGTACGGTCAGTTGCATCAATGAACGCGCCGGATCGTCGGTTTTCATCAGATCGAGAGTGATCCTGATTTGGCCGTGCTCGGTGAATTTGATCGCGTTGCTGATCAGGTTTGACAGCACTTGCTTGAAGCGCAGCGGATCCAGTTGCACGTCGACCGCCAGTTGCGGCGGGTTGAACGTCATGTGCAGTGACAGGTTTTTTTGCCGCGCCAGACCATCGAAGATGCGCGTAACAGACGCCACCGTTTCGACCAGGTTGACCCGCTCCGGGCTCAGGCTCAGGCGCCCGGATTCGATTCGCGCGATATCCAGAATATCGCCGATCAGACCCAGCAGATCCTTGGCCGAGTGGTAGGCGGTGTCGATCGATGAGCGACCGGGGTGCTGCTGATCCATGCGTTTGAGCGTCAGTTCGAGCATGCCGATGACCGCATTCATTGGCGTGCGGATCTCGTGGCTCATCGTCGCCAGAAAGGTACTTTTCGCACGATTCGCATCGTCGGCCTGCTCTTTGGCCGTGCGCAGTTCCTCGAACAGCTGGCGGCGTTCGCTGATGTCGATCCAGCCGCCGATGATGCCTTGCACGTCTGCGCTGGAGTCACGATAGGGCAGGATCCAGTGATAGATCGTCAGCCGCCGATTGCCGATGTGCAAGGGACGGTCGAGCACCAGCGGCTTGCCTTGGGCGATGACTCGCTGATAATCCGCCTGGAATGCCTGGGCTTCGAAGGCGTTGCTCAGCGTGCCCTGCATGACGCTTTTGCCGATCACGTCTTCTCGTTTGGCGTTGAAGGCTTCGAGGTAGCTGTCATTGCAGCTTTGCAACAGTCCTTGCCGGTCACGCACGTAGATCGGGTGCGGCGTGCCATTGACCAGTGAACGCATGAATTCGAACTGGTCGTTGAGCGCCCGTTCCGCGGCTTTGCGCTGGTTGATCTGGCGGCGCATATAAGCGTTCCACGCCAGCAACAACAGCAAAACCACGCCGGCAGCCCCGATAACTTGATAGAACAGGCGTTGATAATTGCGCCAGGTGTTCTGCGAGGCCGAAGTGTAGCCGCGCCAGCGACCATTGATCACACCCAGTTCTTCGGGGGCGATGCTCAGCAGGGCTTTGTTGATGATCGAACTCAGCTCGGTATTGTCGCGCGCCGTGGCCAGAGAAAAGGCAGCCTGACCGGTGCCGATGGTGGTGGTGATCTGCAGCGCCCGCTCGAAAATCCGCGAAGAGATGAAGTAGTTGGCGATCACCAGAGAATTCACCGCGCCTTCAACATGACCTTCGGCCAGCAGCGAAACCGCGCTGAAGGTGTCCGGTGTCTCGATCAACTGGATGCGTGGAAATTCGCGGCGCAGGTACTCGACCATTGGATTGCCTTGCGCAATCGCGATCGGTTTGTCTTTGAGCTGGCCCAGATTGGTCGGGCTGCCCGCACTCTTGCGGGTCAGCAGGACGTAAGAGTTTTCCAGATAAGGGCGACTGAAAGTCAGGGTCTCTTCGCGCTCGGCGGTCGGCAGAAGCGCGGCGATGAGGTCGGCCTGGTGGTTGTCGATCTGTTTGACCATTTCGGCATCATTGCGGCTGCGTCGGATGTCGAAACGCAGGCCGGTACGCAGACGGATCAGCTCCAGCAGGTCGGCGCTGATGCCGCGAAAATTGCCATCGCCGTCGAAGAACGTCAGCGGCGCGTAAGCCTCGTTGACCAGTACGCTGACCACGGGATGCTGCTTGAGCCAGGCCTCTTCGCGGCGGGTCAATTGCAGTTTCTGATCGGTCAGCAACATGTCGCTGCCGGCGCTCCAGCGTTTGGCGATGTTCTCGCGCACACTGCGCGGCACCGCTTTGAGTACCGTGTTGATGACGTCCAGCAGCTGCGGATTGTTGCGGCGCACGGCGAAGCTGAACCCTTGGGCTTCCTGTTTGCCGAAGTTGGCCATGCGCACGTTGTTGAGGTAACCCTTGTTGATCATGTAGTGCGTGGACAGGGTGTCGCCGAGAAAGACATCGGCCTGGTCGAATGCCACCGCGTTAATTGCGTTCTGGTACGACGGATAGCAGGTGATCAGCGCTTTGGGGTACAGCGCCTTGACCTCGGCCAGCGGCAAATAGTGATAAACCATGCTCAAACGCAGGCCAGCCAAGCCTTCGCTCAGGGAGCGGGTTTCGCCTTCGCGTGTCACCAGCACCGGCTGGTCGACCGCGTAGGGCTCGGACAGAGCCAGATTGGCGTTGCCGGCTTCGTAGCCGTTCGCCGTTCCGAGCAGGTCGACCTGGCCATCCAGCAACGCGCGAATAGCGGCATCCCGCGAGGGGAAACGTTGAATGCGGATCGGCAGTCCGGTGGCTTCGCTGAGGAAACCGGCGTAGTCGGCAGTCAGGCCTTCATAATCGCGGCCACTGACGGTCATGTCGAACGGCGGGTAATCCGGTGCCGAGGTGCCCAGCACCAGTTCGCTGCGGGTGTGCAACCACTGTCGTTGCGACGCCTCGAAGGTGACCGATAGCGATTCGCCGGTCGAACGACTGAATAAGGCATACACCGGTGATTCGCCAACCATGGCGAACACGTTTGAGCTCAGCAACAGGCTTGCACTCAACGCTATTAAATAGTCCTTTAAACGACTGGGCATGCGGGCTCTCACACGAGTGCGTTACGTTTGGCCATTTCGATTAGTTCAACAAGGGATTTGGCTTTGAGTTTTTGCATTAAGCGTTTTTTGTAAGTGCTCACGGTTTTATTACTGAGAAACATGCCTTTGGCGATTTCCTTGTTAGTACGACCCTGGGCAAATAGTTGTAACACCATGAGTTCGCGGTCGTTGACCGATTTGAATAATTCAAGTTCAGCATAACGAATGTCATCGCTACGTACAGGATTCAATGCCTGACTCGGGAAATAGTTGTAACCGGAAAGTACTGCCTTGATTGCACTGACCAGTTCACTCAAGTCTTCCTGCTTGCACACGTAACCCGAAGCGCCGGACTGCATGCAGCGAATGCCGAACAAAGTCGGGCACTGGGCGGTGAGCACCAGGGTTTTCAGGCAGGAACCCATGGCGTTGAAGCGGGCCAGCACTTCGAGCCCGTCGAGCTTGGGGATGCTGATGTCGAGGATGATCAAGTCAGGCATGCACTCGCGCACCATTTGCATGGCATCGACCCCATTATCGGTTTCGCCGACGACCTTATAGCCTTCATGTTCCAGCAGCATGCGAACGGCAAGACGGATGACCGGGTGATCGTCGACAATAAAAACGGAGTTCATAATCAAATCCCATACAAGCACGAATAAAGCGCGCACCTTAGCTCAGATGTATGAACGCTCGTATGAGCGGACATGGCTCTAGGTGCGTTATAGGATAATTCCTACAATTACTTGGGAATGGGACTACGGGTGATTAGGTTTGACGTAAGGAAGGGCTGTTTCAAATGTCGCGGGTTTGCGCAGAGTGTTTTGCAAGTGCGGGTCGCAACTGGGGTTTTATAGTGTGTTTAATATTTGTTTGAATTGCGCCGCAAAAGAGGGTGCATCATAGCTAGCAGAGACCTTCGATAATGGTTACACCCGACCGGCGCCGGTCGGGTGCAAACGGATCAATGACTGGAGCGCCCGGTCATTTCCAGTGCCATGTCGCTGGCGTAGCTGTCGGTCATGCCGGCGATGAAATCGATCATGCGCAGAAACGAACTGTGTAACGACGCCTGTGGATCCGGCGCGTTATTGCCCAACAAGTCGAGGATGCGGCGGCTTTTGAACGACGGCGTGCGGCCATTGTGTTGTTCCAGCGCCGCGCCACAAAACGAGTTGAGGAGGATTTCCAGCGTGGTGTACGCGCCGATTTCATGCAGGGTTTTGCGCTTGTCCTGAAAGATCTTTTTGCGCGCAATGTCCTTGGCATTCAGTACGCAACGCTTGGCCGGACCGTGCATGTGTTCCACCAGATCGCCGTGCAAGGTGCCGGCGAGGAGGGCGTCTTGCTGTTCGACGAAGGCTCGCGCCGCCGCGTTTGTCAGGTGTTCGATGGCTTTGCCGCGCAGGATAGCCAGTTTGCGCCGACGTGAATCCTGCGGGCCGAGCTGGCGATAGGTTTCCGGCAGGTCGTCACCGACCAGACCGAGCAGCAGCGATTCGACCTCGGCGTACTCCAGCAGCTCCATCTCGAGGCCGTCTTCGAGGTCGATCAGCGCGTAGCAGATGTCGTCGGCGGCTTCCATCAGATACACCAATGGATGACGCGCCCAGCGCTGGTCTTCGATTTGCGGCAGACCTAGTTTATGAGCGATCTGCTCGAGCAGCGGCAATTCGCTCTGGTAGCAGCCGAACTTGTGCTTTTTGTAACCGAGGGAATCGGCGTGACGCGCAGTCCACGGGTATTTCAGGTAGGTGCCGAGGGTGGCGTAGGTCAGACGCGTACCACCGTCGAACTGGTGGTATTCCAGTTGCGTGAGCACGCGGAAACCCTGGGCGTTGCCTTCGAAATTGAGGAAGTCTCCGCGCTCGGCCTCGCTCATGCCATCGAGCCAGCCACGTCCGGCAGCCTGTTGGAACCAGTGGCGAATCGCATCTTCGCCGGAATGGCCGAATGGCGGATTACCGATGTCATGAGCCAGACACGCCGATTGCACGACCATACCGAGGTCAGCGGGGTCGCACCATTCCGGCAGAGCACTGCGCAGGGTTTCGCCGACGCGCATGCCCAGCGAGCGGCCGACGCAACTGACTTCCAGCGAGTGGGTAAGGCGCGTGTGAATGTGATCGTTGCTGGTGACCGGGTGCACTTGCGTCTTGCGTCCCAGGCGACGAAACGCGCCGGAGAAAATAATGCGGTCATGGTCTTTGTGAAAAGGGCTGCGGCCGAGTTCTTGCGGGCTGTGCAGCGGCTTTCCGAGGCGTTCGCGGTTGAGCAGGGTCTGCCAATCCAAGGCTGATTCTCTCCGTCTGGATAACTGATGCCCTAGCTTCCCGGTTCAGCCCCGTGCCTGCAAGCGGAACTACAGTCCCGCCGCATCAATATCGATCAGCAGCAGTCGTTCACCATTGTCGAAAAACTGTCCGGCGGTGAGGCAGTACTGGTTGCTGGTGGCATCGCGGTAGGTGTTCGACAGGGTCAGACGGCGTTCTTCCCAGCCTTCGGCGAGCAGATGATAGAAGTACGGGCGCCACGACCAGTTGTGCCCCAGATAGCGGTTGTCGGCGAACCAGCCGTTCTGCCGCCATTCCAGATTGGGCGTCAGTTGTGTGCCGTGGCGGTCGCATTGGTAAAACCGCAGCAGCCACGGAAAGGCATCCAGTTGCGGCAATGCAGTCAAGGGCGCGCGGGCCTGAGCCCAGGTTTGCAGGATCGTCATCAGTTCGCTGAGTTGCTGGCGCATCTGCATCAATCGCCCGCGTTCGTTGAGCTTCTGCCTGACATAGCGTTGGCGAAGTTCAGCGAAGCGTTGCACAAATGCGTCGGCGGGGAAGAAGTCTTGCTGGGCACGTGCGAACAGAAAACCCTGCACGTAACGCGAGCCACACTCCAGGGCAAAATTCAGCTGCGCTTCGGTCTCGACACCTTCGGCGATGATCCAGCAGCCGGTCTTTTCTGCCATCTGTGCCAGCGCTTTGACCACGTCACTGCTGGGCCCGCCCAACGCGGCCGCCTGGAACAGGCGCATGTCGAGTTTGAGGATGTCTGGCTGCAAGGCCAGCACTCGATCAAGCTGCGAATAGCCCGCGCCAAAGTCATCAATGGCGATTCGCGCTCCGGCCTGACGATAGCGCGCGACCACTTCGGCCAGGCGTTGGCTATTGCCGCCTAGTTCGGTGATTTCGAAGACGATCCGCTGCGGATCGACATCATGCCGAGCCAGTTGCTTGAGACTGGGCAAGGCTTGGTCGGGGCGCAGACGACTGATCCAGCGTGGCGACATGTTCAGGCTGAGAAACCAGTCTGTCGGCGCTTCATGCAGACGGCTCAAGGCGTTGTCACGGATCTGCCGGTCGAGGCGGCGCAGGGCAATGGCTGGCACGCGCGGGTCGGCGAAAAGCGGCCCGACCGAATTCAGTTGTCCATCAGCCTGACGCAGGCGGCCCAATGCTTCAACGCCGGCAATGCGTCCGGTGGCAGTATCGATAAAAGGCTGAAAGCAGGCGAGCGGTTGCCCGTCGATCACGGGGCCTCCTTAGTCGTTCTTGTTCTGGTTGAACCCTGCCGACCGGGTAGGCATGCAGGATTGAACCTCTGGATAAGAGGTTCATCCCGCCGGTGTTGCAAGAATGTAGCCAGATGCGTCAGTTCAGCGTTTGCCAGAGCTTTGCATGACCAGTCTGATCAATGGCCCAAGGCTGGTGCCGAGACGGATCAGACGGGTCAGACCACCGACGCCGCCGCTTTTCGCGCCTTTGCCGGTGATGAAACCCAGCAGCGTTACCGCCGCCACACCCCATAACGGCGCGTGTTTGATGCCGAAGCCGCCTTGCAGGTTTTGCGTCATGCCGCGCATGCGCTGCAGGGGTTGCAGCACTTGCGCGGTTTCGTGGCGGATTTCCTGACGGTGCATTTCCATGCGCAGACGGATCAGTGCCTTGCGCATTTCCCGTCGCGAACCATTGTGCGGAAGTTGAGGCAGGCTCATGGCAATAGGCGCTCCCGGTCGTTGGCCAGCTCTTCGAGCGTGCCGTGGAAAGGCGAGGACTCATCGAAGATCGCGGCTTTCAGGCGCAGCCCGCAGAAGATCGAGGCCAGGGTGTAAAAGACGCACAGGCCAATGATCGCGGCAAGACGATAGGTGTCCCAGAAGATGATCATCACCAACGTCGATAAACCCACCAGCAACAACAGGGCAAAGACCAGCGCCAGACCCGCGAACAGCAACAGGCTGACGGTACGTGATTTCTGCTCCTGCAATTCGATGCCGAACAATTCGACATGGCTGTGCAGCAGACCGAGAACGGCGGCGCCCAGACGCCGCGTGGAGGAGGCGGTGCCCGCTGTCGGGCCGGATTCACCGATCGACATGATCAGCGCCGAGTGGCCAGCAGGCCAATGAGGAAGCCGACGCCAGCGGCGATCCCCACCGATTGCCAAGGGTTGGCCGACACGTAGTCTTCGGTAGCGGAAACCGCAGCCTGACCGCGTTCGCGCAGGGTGTCTTCGGTCAGCTTCAGGGTTTCGCGGGCGCGCAACAGGCTGTCGTGGATCTGCTCACGCAGTTCATCTGCCTGATCGCCGGCCAGGGTGGCGGTGTGCTCGAGCAACCGTTCGGTGTCGGCGACCAGTGTCTGGAAGTCGTTCATCAGGATTTCTTGAGCAGTCTTTGCCTTGATGCTGGCCATGGGTGGATCTCCGTAGTTGGCTTTCTGATGCGTTCGAGTATGAGCCTTGCGCGAAGGTTCAGTACAAATGACTGGTACAACTTTTGCTATCTCGTGGTGCGTGGCCCGGTCGCTGTGCGCTGTTGCCGGGCGTACGCGCTGGAAAACCTTAACTCAAATAATCCCGGTACGTGTCAGGACATCGACCTCGTGCGCCAAAGCAGTTCACTGACAAATCCCTTCAGTGACTGCGTGGTCGCAACTTGGTGCATGAAATGCCCGCATGAACCGCTTTGGTGCCTTTTTCGCCTTTAGGTCTGCCTGCTTATGGAAAATCTGCAAAGCGCTGTGGACACCCTGGTGCACAGCTCCAACACCTTGTTCATTTTGATCGGTGCAGTGATGGTGCTGGCGATGCACGCCGGTTTCGCCTTTCTGGAAGTCGGTACGGTTCGCCAGAAAAACCAGGTCAACGCCTTGGCGAAAATCCTCAGCGATTTCGCCGTCTCGACCCTGGCCTATTTCTTTATAGGCTATTGGCTCTCTTACGGCGTGACCTTCATGCAACCGGCGGCGGTACTCAACGCTGATCACGGTTATGGCTTGGTGAAGTTTTTCTTCCTGCTGACCTTCGCGGCGGCGATCCCGGCGATCATTTCCGGTGGCATTGCCGAGCGCGCGCGCTTCGTTCCGCAGTTGTGCGCGACGGCACTGATCGTGGCGTTCATCTATCCGTTTTTCGAAGGGATGATCTGGAACGGCAACTACGGTCTGCAAGCGTGGCTGACGGCGCAGTTCGGCGCGCCGTTCCATGACTTCGCCGGTTCCGTGGTGGTGCATGCGATGGGCGGCTGGCTGGCGCTGGCGGCGGTGTTGTTGCTCGGCCCGCGCAATGGACGTTATCGCGATGGACGCTTGGTGGCGTTTGCACCGTCGAGCATTCCGTTTCTCGCGCTGGGCTCGTGGATTCTGATTGTCGGCTGGTTCGGCTTCAACGTGATGAGCGCGCAGACGCTGCAAGGCGTCAGTGGGCTGGTGGCAGTCAACTCGTTGATGGCGATGGTCGGCGGCACCATGGCGGCGTTGATCGTCGGGCGCAATGACCCGGGCTTCCTGCACAACGGCCCCTTGGCCGGGTTGGTAGCGATCTGTGCCGGTTCCGACTTGATGCACCCGGTGGGCGCATTGGTCACCGGCGCGATTGCCGGTGCGCTGTTTGTCTGGTGCTTTACCGCTGCGCAGGTGAAATGGCGTATCGACGACGTATTGGGTGTGTGGCCGTTGCATGGTTTGTGTGGTGTATGGGGCGGGATTGCCTGTGGCATCTTCGGCCAGACCGCGCTCGGTGGCCTCGGCGGCGTCAGCCTGATCAGCCAGTTGCTCGGCAGCGCACTCGGCGTCGCGGTAGCGCTGATCGGTGGCTTTGTCGTGTACGGCGCGATCAAGGCCTTGCATGGGCTGCGCCTGAGTCAGGAACAAGAGTATTACGGCGCGGATCTGTCGCTGCACAAGATTGGCGCGGTGAGTCAGGACTAGGCTTCTTCATCGTCGGCACCGGGATAAAAACCGTGCAACAGGCGATAGCGGTCGATGCGCACTTGATCGACTTGTTCCTGCACTTGGTGTGCGGGCAGACCGAGCATGATCAACGCGTGTGAGGCGAGCATCAGGCTCGACTCCAACAACTCCGGCACCACTTCGGTGGCGCCGGCGGCTTTCAGTTCACTCCATTGGCTGTCGTCGCGGGTGCGCACCAGAATCGGTATGTGCGTGTTGAGTCGGCGCGCTTCTTTAAGAATGCCCAGGGCGACATCGCTTTGATCGACGGCGATCACCAATAAGCGGGCGCGCAACAGGCCGACGGCGGTGAGCAGATCGCCGCGCGCGGAATCCCCATAATGCACATCGCTCTCGCCAGAGGCCGCTTCCTGAACGCGAACCGGATCATTGTCCAAAGCAATGAACGGTTGTCCGGCGTTGCGCATGAAGCGGCCGATGGATTGGCCGACACGACCGTAGCCACAGATCACCACGTGCTTGTCGAGGTCAGCGTTGAGCGCGCTGATTTCTTCGATCTGCGCTTCCTGATTGGGCTTGCGGTGCAGGGCAGCGGCGATGCGTGGTGCGGCGCGTAACAGCAGCGGCGTCAGCACCATCGAGCAGAACGTCGCCGCCAGCAGCAAGGCGCCGAGTCTTTCCGGCAGCAGACTGCTTTGCTGCATCTGCGCCATCAGCGCGAAGCAGAACTCGCCGCCCTGGGCCAAGGCGAGACCGCTGCGCCACGCGGTTTCGCTATCGCTACCGCGCCACTTCACCAGTAGCGCGACGACGATCCCCTTGATCACCATCAAACCGACCGTGAGCCCAAGAATCAGCAAGCCATCGCTGACAAACAGTTGCAGGTCGATCAGCATGCCGATGCTGACGAAAAACACCCCGAGCAAGATGTCGCGGAACGGCCGGATATCGGCTTCGATCTGATGCCGGTAATGACTCTCGCCGAGCAACATGCCGGCGAGAAACGCGCCGAGGGCAGGGGACAAGCCGAGCAAGTGCGTCAGCCACGCCGTCAGCAGCACGATCACCAGCGCCAACAGCACGAATAATTCCGCGGAGCGCGAAGCCGCCACCTCATGAAACAGCCGTGGCAGCAACCAGCGACTGGCGAGCAGCAGACCGACAAACAGCACCACGGTTTTCGCCAGCGTCAGGGGCAGGGCCCAGTACCAGGCCTGTGCGCTGCTGCCGGCGAACACCGGCACCAGCGTCAGTAGCAAAACCGCCACCACGTCCTGA
The DNA here is from genome assembly GCF_029959385.1 of Pseudomonas sp. PS01303. Lineage (NCBI taxonomy): Bacteria > Pseudomonadati > Pseudomonadota > Gammaproteobacteria > Pseudomonadales > Pseudomonadaceae > Pseudomonas > Pseudomonas sp. PS01303. The sequence continues at coordinate 19,226 of NZ_JASCPK010000004.1, read as the reverse complement.
AACAGCAACACGCCGATCGCGTTCTGGCCGTGGCTGCTGAACACTTCGCCGAGACTGCCGAGTTCCTTGGTGACAATCGCCGTTGACGACAACGACAGCCCGGCGCCGAGCAACAAAGCGGGCGTCACCGGCATGCCCAGCAAAATCAGGATCAGACCCAGAAGCGCGGTGCTGATCAGCACCTGCTGACTGCCCAGCCGGAATACCACTTGGCGCAACGCAATCATCTTCGATAGAGAAAATTCCAGCCCGAGCGAAAACAGCAGGAACACCACGCCCAATTCAGCCACGTCCGGCAGATGCTCACTCTCGTTGACCCAGTCGAAAGCACTCGGCCCGACCAGCAAACCCACGAATAGGTAACCCAGCACCGGTGGCAATCGCAGACGGCGGAACAGGGCAATCACCACGAGGGACGAGGCGAGGATGATCAACAGGTTGGCAAACACTAGACACTCCGATGTCAGGCTCTGGCTGTTCAAGCGTAGAGGCAAAAAGAGCGGGAGGATCACGTAATTGCGATTTCTGCGGACTGATTTGCATCAGGGTTTTGCGCGAAAGCGCTGTCGGAAAGGCTCAAGCCTTTGGGCGGCGGTGGGTCGACGGGTTTTGCGCTGCGGCCTAGAATAGGCGCACTCTTTTTGTGGTCGAGCCCATCATGCCTCCTGAATGTCAGCTGTTCGGCACCCTTGGATGCCATTTGTGCGAATTGGCCGAAGCCGAGCTGATGCCTTTTGTCGAGCACGGTTTGCTGGTGGAACTGGTCGACATTGCTGACGACGAGTCGTGGTTCGAGGCTTACAGTCTGCGCATTCCAGTGCTGCGCCGCATCGACACCGGCGCGGAATTGGGCTGGCCGTTCAATGCTGATCAGGTTGTAGCGTTCCTTCAATAGTCGGTTTTCTGCATCCTCCCCGCCGGTCGCGACCGCGCATCCATTCCTTGGCAGTTTGCCAAATATTCGGTTACTGTATGTTCATACAGTAATTGGGTTGGCCTGCTGCATTCTGTGTTTTTTGCAGGGTGTGAGCAGGTGAGCCGGACGTCAGAGGGATGCACCGTGGTCAATGTCGAACAGTTGAAGAACAGCGTGAACCGGATGTCGGTTGACGTGGTGCGCGAGGCCGTCGCCGAATTGCGCCTCGACGGCTTGGTCACGGAAGGCAAGACGCCCTTCAATAAGGTCCATTTCAATACGTGCTTTGCCGAGATCGAGGCGCTGTTTCAGCGTGCCGGTTATCACAAGCAACTCGACGTAGTCGGTTATCAGGGCTTGCTCTACGCCTTGTATGACCCGGGTCGCTGGGAGGCGGTCGAGGTGTTGCGCTGGCTCAAGGAGTTCACTGAGGCGGCGGCGCTCAAGTCGATTCCGGCGTGAGGATTCTGCGCTAGGTTCGTTTCCCTCAGTGTTGGATAATGCCGGCCTGCACTGAGGGTTAGAATTTTCGTATGTCCACATCTCCATTTTCCGCTGCACACAATCAGGCCAGCACCCTGTATCTGCCACCGGGTTCCTGGTCGACGGTGCTTGATTGTTTGTGCGAGCACTTCCGGGCCATCGGCCGTGAGCAGTGGCTGGATCGTATCGCCCGTGGCCGAGTGCTGGACGGTAATGGTCAACCGATCTCGGTGGATCTGCCGTACAAGGAAGGTCTGCGCATTCACTACTTCCGTGAAGTGCCGGACGAGAAACCGATCCCGGTGGTCGAGTCGATTCTCTACGCCGACGAGCATCTGGTGGTGGCGGATAAACCGCATTTCCTGCCAGTGACCCCGGCCGGTGAGTACGTCGAACAGACGCTGCTGCGGCGTTTGATTCGGCGTCTGGACAATCCTCATCTGGTGCCGCTGCACCGCATCGACCGGCACACCGCCGGGCTGGTGATCTTCTCGGCTAATCCGCAAACGCGCTCGGCGTATCAGTCACTGTTCCCGACCCGGCAGATCGACAAGCGCTACGAAGCCATCGCGCCAGCGCTGCCTGAGCTGAATTTCCCGTTGGTGCACAAAAGTCGTCTGGTCGATGGCGAGCCGTTTTTCCGCATGCAGGAAGGGCCGGGCGTCAGCAATACGGAAACGGCAGTCGAAGTTCGCGAGAAGAACGGCGATCTGTGGCGCTATGGCCTGTACCCGGTCACCGGCAAAAAACATCAACTGCGTGTGCACATGAGCGCATTGGGCGCGAGCATCTGCAACGATCCGTTTTACCCGGATGTGTTGAAAGACGTTGAAGATGACTACGCCAATCCGCTGAAACTGTTGGCGCAGGGCCTGCGTTTCATCGACCCGGTCACTGGCGAGGAGCGCGAATTCGAAAGCCGCATCACCTTGCAGTGGTGATGTCGCTTATAGCTGCTGATTCTTGACACTGTACGGTCACGTTATCTAGCATGTGTTTATGCGCCGATTTAAACAGCTACTTGCGGGGCGCCAGGTGACTTCAACAGTTGCCGTCAGAAGCCGGAACAGGGCTTCGAAATACCGCTAAAGCGCTGGTTCGGTGTTGCCTCTCACCTGCCATGCAGACTTTTGAGGCAGAGACACGACCAATGAATGCACTACGCCCTCCTGCACGTCCCGCGCCGATCACCGCGCATATCACTCAACGCAACCCGAAAATCCTGCTTGGCGGCAAACATCAGCCGACGCTGTTGCGTTATCTCGATGGTTGGCCACGCCGCAGCGGCGGCCCTGCCGCATTCCTGATCCAGTTTGTCGAAGACGGCGAGTCGCTGGCGCGGTTTGCCAGTGACAGTTTTGATCTGGCAGTGATTCAGGCGCCAAGCGCGGAAGACGCGCCGGAAATGATCAAGCAACTGACCCGCGTTGCGCGGCAAGGCCTGATCACCCGCCGCTGACTTTTCAGAGATATTCGATCGCCACGATGTAGACGAACTGTTCTCCGGTCGGCGTTTGCACGCGCACCTCTGCGTCCAGCGCCTTGCCGATCAAGGCGCGGGCCAGTGGCGAATCGATGCTGATCAAACCGAGTTTCAGATCCAGTTCATCGGGGCCGACGATGCGGTAACGCGATTGCTTGCCGTCTTCGTCCTCGATCGTGACCCACGCACCGAAGTAAACCTTGTTCGGGTCGCTGGGTTTTTCGCTGACCACCTTGAGTGCTTCCAGACGTTTGGTCAGAAAGCGCACGCGGCTGTCGATCTCGCGCAGCATCTTCTTGCCGTAAGTGTATTCGGCGTTTTCAGAGCGATCACCTTGCGCCGCAGCCTCGCTGACCGACTGCGTCACCTGCGGGCGACGCACATGCCACAGCTCATGGAATTCGGCACGCATCCGCGCTTCACCTTCGGGGGTGATCAGCGCGGTGCCAGCGGGGCGGGGAGGGCGGTAACGACTCATGGCAACTTCTTGTGGTTAAGTCCGCTGGAGTCTATCAACCCTCGCGCAACACTGTCAGCGGACTTGCGTTGAGCGCCCGGCGCGTACCGAATACACCGGCGCCACCGATCAGCGCCGCGCCTATCAATGGCAGCACCAACAACCATGGATGCGGATGCCACGGCAGGTCGAAGGCGTAGCGATAGAGCACCAGACTCACCACTTCCGAACCGATGGCCGCGAGCAAACCGCTGACCGCGCCGAGCAAACCGAACTCGATGCGCCGCGCCTTGATCAGCAATTGCCGTTCCGCGCCCAGCGCACGCAACAACGCGCCTTGGCGAATACGTTCATCCAGCGTCGCTTGCAGGCCGGAAAACAACACCGCCATCCCGGCCGCCAAAACAAACAACAACACATATTCCACGGCCAGGGTGACTTGGGCGAGGATGCTGCGCAGCTGTTCGAGCAGGGCTTCGACCTGCAGGATGGTCACCGCCGGGAAGGCGCGCGACAGCTCGACAATCTGCTGATCATGACCCGGTGCCAGATAGAAGCTGGTCAGGTAGGTCGCTGGCAGATCTTTCAAGGTGCCCGGCTGGAAGATCATGAAGAAGTTCGGCTGGAAGTTATCCCAGTTGATCTCGCGCAGGCTGGTGACCTTCGCTTCACGATTGACCCCGCCGACAGTGAACACCAGATGATCGCCAAGCTTCAGTTTCAGACTCTCTGCAACTTTACCTTCGACCGACACACCGGGTACGTCGTCCGACTGTTGTCCGCTCCACCATGACCCTGCGGTGATTTTGTTACCAGTGGGCAAATCGGCAGCCCAGGTCAGGCTCAGGTCGCGTTGTATCGCACGATCCCCCGCCGAGTCCTTGCTGACGATCTGCTGTACCGGATCGCCGTTGATGCTGATCAGTCGGCCCGGCACTACCGGATACAGCGGCGCCGCTTGGGCTGACACGTTTATCAGGTGATCGCTGAACGCCTGTTTAACGGCGGGCAGAATGTTCAGGGCAAAGTAGTTAGGGGCATTTTTCGGCAACTGGTTTTGCCAAGTGTCGAGCAGTTCGCCACGCAGTAGCGCGATCAACGCCATCGACAACAGGATCAAACCGAAGGCCAGCGATTGACCGGCGGCGGCCAAGGGATGACGCAGCAACTGGCCCAGACCCAGGCGCCACGGCAGCGAAGCGCGGGCGAGCATGCGGCGCAGACTTTTCAGCAGTAAGAGCAGCAAACCGCCAAGCACCAGCGCGGCAACCACACCGCCGCCGAGCAAGGCAAATGTCAGCAGCAGATCCAGACTCAAACGCCACATGATCAAGCCGAGCGCGCCGAGTGCCACGCCATAAACCATCCAGGTGCTCGACGGAATAGGCAGCATGTCGCGACGCAGAACTCGCAGCGGTGGTACGCGACCCAGTGCCGCGAGCGGCGGCAGGGCGAAACCGGCCAAGGCTACGAGCCCGGTGCCGATCCCGGCTATCGCCGGAAACAATCCGCCTGCAGGTACATCGCTCGGCAACAAATCATGCAATAACGCGAACAAGCCCAACTGCGCCAGCCAACCGAGCAGCGCACCGCTGAGGGCAGCGAGCAAGCCAAGTACGGTCAGTTGAATACTGAACAGCAGCATGGTTTCCCGGCGCGACAGTCCGAGGCAGCGCAGTAACGCGCTGGCATCGAAACGGCGACTGGCAAAACGGTTCGCCGACAACGCCACTGCTACACCGGCCAACAGCACTGCGACCAGGCTGGCCATGTTCAGATAACGTTCGGCCTTGCCCAGCGCGCCACCAATTTGCCGGTTACCGTCGCGGGCATCCTGAATGCGCTGGTTGGCCGCGAGGCCCGGTTTGATCAGTTGCCGATAGGTTTCCAGCGCCTGCGGTTCGCCGCGCCACAGTTCGCGATAACTCACCCGGCTGCCCGGTTGCACCACGCCGGTGGCGGCGAGGTCGTCGAGGTTGATCAGGACCCGTGGGGTCAGGCTATAAAAGTTGCCGGCGCGATCCGGTTCGTAAGTCAGGATGCGTGTCAGCTTCAGCGTTTTCATGCCGACGTCGATGCTGTCGCCGATCTTCAGATCCAGCGCTGTCAGCAAGCGTGCTTCGACCCAGGCTTCGCCGGGCTGCGGTTCGCCGCCGATGTCTTCAGGCGCGAAGGGTGCCGGTGCACTTTTCAGTTCACCGCGTAATGGATAGGCGCGATCGACGGCTTTGATGCTCGACAACTGAATGCCGTTGTCGGTGGCGATGACGCTGGAGAACTCCACCACTTGCGCATGATTCAGGCGCAACTCGGTGCCGCTTTTGATTTGTTCCTCGCGGGCCGGTGAGCTGCCTTCAAGCACTAGATCGGCGCCGAGAAACTCGGTGGCGCGCAACATCATCGCGCCGTTCAACCGGGCGCCGAAGTAACCGATGGCGGTACTGGCCGCCACGGCCACCACCAATGCAAAGAACAACACGCGCAATTCGCCGGCGCGGGCATCGCGCAGCAATTGGCGAATGGCGAGACTGAACAGACGCAACAGCGGCAAACGTGCCATCAAGGCTCCAGAGGGGCGACCAACAGCCCGGCTTCAAGACGGATCAGGCGCCGGCAGCGATGGGCCAGGCGTTCGTCGTGGGTCACCAGCACCAGGGTGGTGCCGCGTTCCTTGTTCAACTCGAAGAGCAAGTCGCTGATGCGCTCGCCGGTGTGGCTGTCGAGGTTGCCGGTGGGTTCATCGGCGAACAGCACATCAGGCTCGGCGGCAAACGCACGGGCAATCGCTACACGCTGCTGCTCGCCACCGGAGAGCTGGCGCGGCGAGTGAGTCAGGCGCTGACCGAGGCCGACGCGCTGGAGCAATTCGGTCGCACGCTCACGCGCGTCTTTGCGGCCGTCGAGTTCCAGCGGCAGCATGACGTTTTCCAGCGCATTGAGGCTGTCGAGCAATTGAAACGATTGGAAGACGAAGCCAACGTGCTCGGCGCGAATGCGTGCGCGCTGGTCTTCATCGAGATTGCTCAGGCTTTGCCCGGCAAGGATGACTTCGCCGCTGCTCGGCAGGTCGAGGCCGGCGAGCAGGCCGAGGAGGGTGGATTTGCCGGAACCGGACGCGCCAACGATGGCCAGGCTGTCGCCCTTGTTCAGTTCCAGGCTGAGTTCGTGCAGGATAGTCAGTTCACCTTCCGCGCTGGGAACCACTTTGCTGAGGTTCTTCGCGGTGAGAATGCTTGAGCCCATGGAGAATCCGATGCGTGTGTGGTTTTTGAGTGCTGGCCTGGCCGTTATGTGCATGGCCCAGAACGCAGCGGCGGGTACTGTCCTGATCGTTGGCGATAGTATCAGCGCCGGTTTCGGGCTGGATACCCGCTTGGGGTGGGTGTCGTTGCTCGAACAACGGCTCAAACAGGAGGGTTTCGACGATAAAGTCGTCAATGCCTCGATCAGCGGCGACACCAGTGCCGGAGGCCAGGCGCGCCTGCCGGCGCTGCTTGCAGAGCATAAGCCGGAACTGGTGATCCTCGAACTGGGCGGCAACGATGGCTTGCGCGGAATGCCGCCAACTCAATTGCAACAAAATCTTGCCTCGATGATCGACAGCTCGCGCCAGAGCGGTGCCAAGGTGTTGTTGCTCGGTATGCAGCTGCCGCCCAACTACGGCAAGCGTTACACCGATGCTTTTGCCGAGGTCTACGGCAAACTCGCCGACGATAAAAAGATCCCGCTGGTACCGTTTTTCCTCGACGGCGTCGGCGGTCATCCGGACTTGATGCAGGCCGATGGATTACACCCGGCGGTCGGGGCTCAGGGCAAGTTGCTGGAAAATGTCTGGCCGACGCTAAAACCGCTGTTATGAGGCTTTTCTAAGGGCAGGCTTTCGGCTAATGTGGCGCCCCCTTATTCGGAGCCCCAGATGTCGCGTTCTGCCTGGTCCCTGTTTGCCTACCAACTGATCGAGCCTGACGAGCAGCTGGATCTGTTCGCCTGCCAGGAAGTGCGGGTGCATTTGGTGACGCGTCAGCTCGAACTCGGTGGCTCGGCTGATCGAACCCTGTGTGGCAGCCTGCTGCCCGCGCAACCACGCTGGTCGAGTGTTGATCGCCGGGTGTTTCAGGATCAGCGTCTGTGCTCGCTGTGCCGGGCGATTCTGGAGTCGCAGAAGCGTGGCACGTCGCCGATCTGGCCGGAGCTGCGTTTCGAGCTCTGATCTTGTAGGAGCCGAGCTTGCTCGCGAAGAGGCCGTGTCAGTCAACACTTCTGGCGACTGACACACCGCCTTCGCGAGCAGGCTCGCTCCCACCCAAAGCACCTTGCATCGCCTGCTGCAGGGTGGTCTCCCCGAAATTTCAAAGTGCGGTGTACAATCGCGCTCTTATACCCTTGTTGATCATGCGAAGGATTTTCCGGATGTTGCCGCGCTTGCCTGCCGTCACCCGCTGCCTGTCACTTGCCGCCCTGTGTGTGGCCGGTCCCGTTGCTGCATTGGAGTTTCCCCTGCCACCACCCGGTGAAGACATCATCGGTCAGGTGCAGGTGATCAAAGCCAAGTACGAAGATACCTTCGCCGATCTGGGCACGACCTACGATCTGGGCTATTCGGAAATGGTCGCGGCCAACCCGGGCGTCGATGCCTGGTTGCCGGGCGCCGGCACTGAAATCGTCTTGCCGACCCGTTTCATCCTGCCGCCGGGCCCGCGCGAAGGCATCGTGATCAACCTCGCCGAGTACCGCCTCTACTACTTCCCGAAGGGCAAGAACGTGGTTTACACGTTCCCGCTGGGGATTGGCCGTGAAGGTTGGGGTTCGCCGATCGCGCACACCACCATCACCGCGAAGACGCCGAACCCGACCTGGACGCCGCCAGCGTCGATCAAGGCTGAGCACGCCGCTGATGGCGATCCGCTGCCGAACGTCGTGCCGGCCGGCCCGGACAACCCGTTGGGGCCGTTCAAGTTCAACCTCGGCACGCCGGGTTACCTGATTCACGGTTCGAACAAGAAATTCGGTATCGGCATGCGTACCAGCCACGGTTGCTTCCGCATGTTCAACAACAACGTGCTGGAGATGGCCAGCATGGTGCCGGTCGGCACGTCGGTGCGCATCATCAACGATGCCTACAAGTTCGGCAGCAGTGGCGGCAAGGTGTACCTGGAAGCGCACACGCCGATTGACGACAAGGGCAACCCGTCGGTGGTCGACAAACACACGGCGGTCATCAATGCGATGCTCAAGCGTGAAGACGTCACCAGTAACCTGCGGGTGAATTGGGATGTAGTACGCGATGTGGTCGCCGCTGAAGATGGTCTGCCGACAGAAATCGGCACGCCGAGTGCGTCGGCACCGATTGTCTCGAGTGCGCCGATCGATCTGCAGCAGTAAGCTGGCGATCAAGAACCCGTCGATGCCCAAAGCGTCGGCGGGTTTTTTATTGCCCGGACAAAAGTACCAGGCACAAAAAAGCCGATCCAGACATCGGATCGGCTTGATAACAATCCCGAAGGACTATTACTTGCGGCTTGCTTTGTCCAGCATGCGCAGAGCACGCTCGTTAGCTTCGTCAGCAGTCTGTTGTGCTTTTTGAGCAGCAGCCAGAGCTTCATCAGCTTTACGGTAAGCTTCGTCTGCACGAGCCTGGGAGCGAGCAGCTGCGTCTTCAGTAGCGGTCAGACGTGCTTCGGTTTCTTTCGATGCGCTGCTGCAACCGGTAGCCAGAACTGCGGCCAGAGCCAGAGCAGAGAATTTCAGAACGTTGTTCATCGTGTTCCCCTTCAAGGACTTTCAATTAAGTGACTGTCTCCTCCGATTGAGGAAATAGCCGGCGTACATACTACCCATTACTTGTAGTAAGTAAACTGACGTAGCGCAAGATGCAAAAAAAATTGTAGGCGTTGATTCTTTTTCGAGCAACTTTTAACTGCGCTGTTTAAAAAATAAACAGCTGCAAGCCCCGCGCTGAGCGAGTTAATGGGAAAAAGTTCCCGTTGTGATGGTTGTTTTTGCAGTCTTGGCTAAAGTCTGTCTATATCAATTCGTCCATACTTTCATTGCGATTTTGCGTGGTGCATCACCTATCTTTATGTTTCGTGAGGTGACTTTAAAAAAGGCTGCACGTCTTAAGTCTCAACATCCGGCAATGTTCAGGTGAGCGGCCCGGGAAGATCTTCTCCCACGCCACCCCTGCGTCCATCGGAGCAACCCCCGTCAACTGGCTTGATGACGAGCGCACCTTGAGCATTTTTGCCAATGGTGCCTACTATTTATCAGGTGCTCGGTTGCGCGAGATCGGTGTGGCTCTTCTCGGTGTCCAACAGGCACGGGGTGGCGTAGATGTTCCTTCGCCGGAAAAACATCGGTAAGGTAGGGGTCAGAATTCAAGACCCGCGAGGAGTAGTGATGAGCGAGGCGTTGTCCATCCACCATGACCAGGCTGGTCATCAGTTCGAGACCAATGTGGACGGTCATCGTGCCTATCTGACCTATATGGATCTGGGGAAACAGACCCTGGATATCTATCGCACGTTCGTGCCCAACGCCCTGCGTGGCCGGGGCATAGCGGCAGCGCTGACCGAAAGCGCGCTGCAGTACGCCGAAGAAATGGGCTACACGGTGATTCCGTCGTGCTCCTACGTCGAGCGCTATATGGAGCGCCACCAGCGCCGCGCCGCGAAGATCTGAATCGCACACAAAAAAACGCCGGGCATTGCCCGGCGTTTTTTTATGCCTGCGAAACCTCGATCAGTTGCGCTGACGTTTCGGCAGCACGTCTTTGAGCTTGGCGTGCATGCTGCGCAGGGTGGTCTCGGTGGCCGACCAGTCGATGCAGGCATCGGTGATCGACACGCCGTATTGCAGATCGGCGAGGTCTTTCGGAATCGCCTGGCAGCCCCAGTTCAGGTGACTTTCGACCATCAGGCCGATGATCGACTGGTTGCCTTCAAGGATCTGGTTGGCGACGTTTTCCATCACCAATGGTTGCAGGGCCGGATCCTTGTTGGAGTTGGCGTGGCTGCAATCGACCATCACGTTCGGCTTGATCTTGGCTTTGTTCAGCGCCTGTTCGCACAGGGCAACGCTGACCGAATCGTAGTTCGGCTTGCCGTTGCCACCGCGCAGCACCACGTGACCGTAGGCGTTGCCTTTGGTGGTGACGATCGACACGCCACCTTCCTGGTTGATACCGAGGAAGCGGTGCGGGCTGGAGACTGACTGCAAGGCGTTGATCGCAACCGTCAGGCCGCCGTCTGTGCCGTTCTTGAAGCCGACCGCCGAGGACAGGCCGGAAGCCATTTCACGGTGAGTCTGCGATTCAGTGGTGCGCGCGCCGATGGCCGACCAACTGATCAGATCCTGCAGATACTGCGGGGAGATCGGGTCGAGGGCTTCAGTGGCGGTCGGCAGGCCTTTTTCGGCCAGATCCAGCAGCAACTGGCGACCGATGTGCAGGCCGTCCTGAATCTTGAACGAGTCGTCCAGGTACGGATCGTTGATCAGGCCTTTCCAGCCGACGGTGGTGCGCGGCTTCTCGAAATACACGCGCATGACCAGATACAGGGTGTCGGAGACTTCCTCCGCCAGCACCTTCAGGCGATCGGCGTATTCGTGGGCAGCCTTGATGTCGTGGATCGAGCACGGGCCGATCACTACGAACAGACGGTGGTCGGTGCCATCAAGAATGTTGCGAATGACTTCGCGGCCCTTGGTGACGGTGCGCAGGGCGGCGTCGCTCAGAGGGATATCACGCTTGAGCTGATCAGGAGTGATCAGGGTCTCGTTAGAGGCGACGTTTAGGTCGTTGATCGGTAAATCAGCCATCGTTTACTCGTCAGGTCACGGGTGCCGGCCGCCAGCGATCCCCGCGCGGCGGAGCACAGCAGATTTAAGCGCGTCGGGGAGCGGAACCTTAGCGCGTAAAGCGCCTGCTCGACAATGGGCAAAAGGTGCTTTAGTCCAGCGCTGGCTGCGCAAAAGCCTTGCGCACGCTGTCATGGGAGAACTCATCGGCGTGTTGCTCGACCCATTGCAGGGCCACAGCCTGAATTTCCTGCAGGTCATCGTGGGTTTCGTTCATGCGGCAGTAGCGCTCGATCTGACACACCTGCTCACCCATTCGTGCGCTGAACAGCGTCTGCTCATCGGTAAACGCGATCCCCACCAGATAACCTTTTTTACGCCGCAAACACCACGCCACGTAGCCCGGATAACAGATGTCGGTGTTGAGCGTCGGCATGCGCACTTGCAGCGCCGTGCCATGGCGCCAGGCACGGTGGTAATTGCAAGCGATGCCGCCGAGGCTGATAGTGTGCAGCTGTTGCCTGGAAATACATTCAGGCTTGAGCAAGGTTAATTCAACCGGCACCTCGTCCGGATGAGGAATGAAACGTCCCATGAGCACAGACTCCCTGTGTCGGCCATTTGACATTGTTTCCCCCAGTATAGTGGTCGAATCCGAACTGACCGATTTCGACGCCGACCAACGGCTGCTGGCGATGAGCGGCGTTTCCCTGGTGATTTTCACCAGTGTCGGCTGCGCGAGTTGCCGCTATGCCCGCGAAGTATTGCCGGGGATGGCGCTGGCGGCCGATCGCGTGTGCTGGATCGACGCTGGCGACAACGGTGGCTTGGTCGAGCGTTATCAGGTCTTTCATTTGCCGGCGCTGTTTGTGGTGCGCGACGGCGAGTTCTTTGGAGCGGTGCACTCACGCCTGACCGCCGATGCACTCAACGAAGCATTGGCGCAGGCGCTGGGTCGAATTGCAGAGGAGTTGCCATGATGGCGGCAGTGAATAAGCCGGTGATCGGGATTATTGGTACCGGCGCAATCGGGGGATTTTACGGTGTGATGCTGGCGCGGGCCGGTTTTGATGTGCACTTTTTGCTGCGCAGCGAATTCTCGGCAGTCGCCGAGCGCGGTTTGCAGGTGAACAGCGCGGTGCATGGCCAGATGACGCTGAACCCGGCGCAAGCCTATTCGTCAGCTGAAGACATGCCCAAGTGTGACTGGCTGCTGGTGGGCGCAAAAACCACCAGCAACGCTGATCTGGCGCCGGCAATCATTCAAGCCGCCAAGCCGGATGCGAAAGTGCTGTTGCTGCAAAACGGTCTGGATGTCGAAGACAGTTTACGTGCGCTGTTGCCTGATTCGCTGCATCTGCTCGGTGGTCTGTGTCTGATCTGCGTGCATCGCGAGGGGCCGGGTCTGGTGACGCATCAGGCGCTCGGCGCGGTCAACGTTGGTTATCACAGCGGCTCGGCGATTGATGATGTCGCGCGCATGGCGATCGTCGAGGAGGGCGCCGAGCTGTTCCGTACCGCCGGTCTTGATTCGCAAGCGATGCCCAATCTGCACCAGGCACGCTGGCAGAAACTGGTCTGGAATATCCCTTATAACGGTCTCTCGGTATTGCTCGGCGCGGGCACCACGCCGTTGATGGCCGATGCCGACAGCCGCGCGCACATCCAGGCATTGATGGCCGAAGTGGTTGAGGGCGCCAAAGCCTGCGGCCACGACATGCCGCCCGGTTACGCCGGTTTCCTGTTCACGATGACCGAGAAAATGCCCGACTACTGGCCGAGTATGTACCACGATTTTTTACACAAGCGTCCGCTGGAACTCGAAGCGATCTACGCTCGACCACTGGCGGCAGCGAAAGCGGCAGGCTGTGACTTGCCGCGTATCGAAGCGCTGTACCGCAATTTAAGCTTTATCGACCGACGCAACGTTTAGGTCGGTTTTTTGTAAGGGGCGGGGGAAGGCATGGCCAAGAACATCGATGACAAACTGGTGCTGGCGATTTCGTCGCGGGCCTTGTTCGACCTGAGCGAGAGCCACAAGGTGTATCTGTCGAGCGGCGTCGAAGCCTATCGGCAATATCAGATCGAACACGAAGACGAGATTCTCGCGCCCGGCGATGCCTTCCCGCTGGTGGAAAAACTCCTGGCACTCAACACTCGCCTCGGCCGCGCGCGGGTCGAGGTGATTCTGGTGTCGCGCAACAGCGCCGATACTGGCCTGCGCGTGTTCAACTCGATTCACCATTATGGGCTGGCGATTTCCCGCGCGGCGTTTGTCGGCGGACGCAGTCCTTATCCGTACCTGAAAGCCTTTGGTTGTGATCTGTTTCTGTCGACCCACGCCGAGGATGTGCGTGCGGCGCTGGACGCTGGTTTTGCGGCAGCAACCATTCTGTCCGGTGGCGCCAGCCGTGCCGCCAGCGACGAATTGCGCATCGCCTTCGATGGTGATGCGGTGATTTTTTCCGACGAGTCGGAGCGTGTGTATCAGTCCGGCGGGCTGGAAGCGTTTCAGGCCAAGGAACGCGAATCAGCGCGCGAGCCATTGCGCGGCGGGCCGTTCAAAGGCTTTCTGGCTGCGCTCAATTTGCTCCAGCGCGAATTCCCCGATGACGATTGCCCAATCCGCACGGCGCTGGTTACCGCGCGTTCGGCACCGGCGCACGAGCGGGTCATTCGCACGTTGCGCGAGTGGGATATTCGTCTCGACGAATCGCTGTTCCTCGGCGGTCTGACCAAATCGGCGTTCCTCGAAGCGTTCGCCGCTGACGTGTTTTTCGACGATCAGGCCGGGCATTGCGAGGCTGCCCGCGAAGTGGTTGCCACCGGCCATGTCCCCCACGGCATCAGCAACGAACCAGCGGTCTAAAGCCCAAACGGTTCAAGACGTTGCGCCGCACGTCGTAGTCGCCAAGGCACTGCTAAGCTGAATCAAATCTCCGCCATGTTGGCTCGCGAGGAGGTCATATGATTCGTTCGATGCTGTATGCCACTGACCTCGGTCTGTACGCACCGTTAGTGATGCAGCATGCCCTGGCGTTGGCGCGAACATTCAATGCTGACCTGTACGTGGTGCACGCGGTGGAGCCGATGGGGCTGTTCGCCGAATCGGTGTTGCAGAGCTATCTCGATGAGCAGGCATTGAACGAATTTCATAGCCAAGGTCTGAAAACAGTCATCGCCAATATCGAGCAGCGGGTGCTGGAAAGCTTTCGTGAAGAATTGGGCGATGAAGGCGAACAAGACTTGCAGCGCATTCGCGCGGTGCGCGTGCTGCAGGGTGATCCGTCACAGGTGATTCTCGACCAGGTGCAGAAGCTCTCTGTCGACTTGCTGATCGTTGGCAGTCATAGCCATGGGGTTGGCGCAGAAACGCCGTTGGGGCGAACGGCGGCGCGGGTTCTGCAATTATCGAAGGTGCCGGTTTATCTGGTGCCGCTGGTTGAGCGTCGGCGCAGTGAGGATCGCTGAAGCAGAATAATGGCACTTTGACAAAAAAGTTCTAGATTTATTCTTCAAACCATTAATATAGTTATATACCGTCGCTGATGCCCGTGGCGTCTACCTGCTTTGAGGGATACATATGAAGCTTCAACAATTGCGCTACATCTGGGAAGTGGCGCACCACGACCTCAACGTTTCCGCTACAGCCCAAAGCCTTTACACCTCGCAACCGGGCATCAGTAAACAAATCCGTCTGCTGGAAGACGAACTCGGCGTCGAAGTATTTGCCCGCAGCGGCAAGCACCTTACCCGCGTCACCCCGGCCGGCGAGCGCATCATCACCACCGCCGGTGAGATTCTGCGCAAGGTCGAAAGCATCAAGCAGATCGCTCAGGAATTCTCCAACGAGAAGAAGGGCACCCTGTCGATCGCCACCACGCACACCCAGGCGCGTTATGCCTTGCCGCCGGTGATCAGCAATTTCATCAAGCAATACCCTGACGTCGCATTGCACATGCACCAGGGTTCGCCGATGCAGATCGCAGAAATGGCCGCTGACGGCACCGTCGATTTCGCCATTGCCACCGAAGCGCTGGAACTGTTCGGCGATCTGGTGATGATGCCGTGCTACCGCTGGAACCGCTGCGTGGTCGTGCCGCAGGGTCACCCGCTGACCAAACTGCCGAAGCTGACTCTGGAAGCACTGGCCGAATACCCGATCGTGACTTACGTGTTCGGGTTCACCGGCCGTTCGAAACTCGACGAAGCCTTCAGCCATCGCGGCCTGACGCCGAAAGTGGTGTTCACCGCTGCCGACGCCGACGTGATCAAAACCTACGTACGTCTGGGTCTGGGCGTGGGCATCGTCGCCAAAATGGCGGTCGACGCCAAACTCGACAACGACCTGGTAGTGCTGGACGCCAGCGAGCTGTTCGAATCGAGCATCACCAAGATCGGTTTCCGTCGCGGCACCTTCCTGCGTGGTTTCATGTGCGACTTCATCGAGAAGTTTGCGCCGCACCTGACCCGCGAAGTGATGGCCAAAGCCATTCAGTGCCACAACAAGCAGGAGCTGGAAGAGCTGTTCGACGGCGTCGAACTGCCGGTTCACTGATCCGTTGAATCAGAGCACCTCGGTGACAGCAAACTGTTGCCGGGTGCCCGCCACCAGAATCTCCACCTCATCACCTTCGCACTTGCCCAGCAGACTTTTGCCCAGCGGCGAGCGCGGCGTGATGACGGTAATCGGCTGACCGACCACGTCGACTTTCAGGCCTGCCGCGTCCGGCGCCAGAAACAGCCACTGCTCGCGACCCTTTTCATCCTCCAGACCGAGCAGGGCGCCGATTTCGATCCCGCGATTTTCGTCGTAGGCACGCAACGTCAAGTTCTGGCACAGCGCCAGTGACTGGCGAATTTCCTCGACCCGCTTCGCCTGACCCGCCGCCAGATACGACGCCTCCAGTCCCAGCGTGTCGTACTTGTTTTCGGCGATGTTCTCTTCGTGGGTCGCGGTTTCGTAGGCGGTTTGCGCCGCACGTTCGGCGATGTCGAGGTCGATGCGCAGCTTGTCGAGAATCAGTTGGTGGACGGTGTGCTTGTTCATGGTCAATCGCAGAATTGCAAAACGTTGGTGCGGGATTTTTCGCTTGGAGCCGTCTGATCTTGCTGCAGCCAGAACTGGCAGTTGGGGTTCGACTGATTGCGGCTGCTGTTGCGCGCCTGATCCAGACGATCCTGCTGTTCATTTTTGCGCAGGTTTTCTTCGTACTGCTGGAACAGTTGGCTTTGCGGCGGAATGTCCGGCTGAACCGGAATCGCCGCTGGAGGTTTGGCGACTTGCTGAACGGCTTGAGCGACCGGCGCCAATTGTTCAGCGAACAGAAAACGGGAAAGCACCCAGCAAGTCAGCGCGATGGCGAGAAAGCCTAGCCACATGCCCAAAGCAATGCTGCCGGTCAGGCGCAGCGCACTAAGCTGAACAGGCAAGGGGCGACGCGGGTTTGGGCGGTAGGGCATGGCTGCCTCCTGGCGGATGATTGCGGGCGAGCGGTGATTGTCGCACGAAGATTAATCGCCGTCGGCTCTTCTGCGCGAGGTGATTTATGCGGACAATTGCAGCTTTTGCCAACGGGAGTCTTGAATGTCGGAACTGAAACCCCGCTGGGATATTTTCTGCACCGTGGTCGACAACTATGGCGACATCGGCGTGACCTGGCGTCTGGCTCGGCAATTGGTCGCTGAGCATGCTTTGCCGGTGCGCTTGTGGGTCGATGATCTGCGTGCGTTTGAGCGTATCTGTCCCGAGATTGATATCAACGTCGCGCAGCAATTTCAGCAAGGCGTCGAGGTGCGGCACTGGCCGAGCGAGTGGTTGCACACCGAGGCGGCCGATGTGGTGATCGCTGCGTTTGCCTGTCAGCTGCCGAGTGATTACATGGACGCCATGGCCGAGCGCGAGAAGCCGCCGCTGTGGATGAACCTTGACTATCTGAGCGCCGAAGACTGGGTGATCGGTTGCCACGGGCTGCCGTCGGTCAAATACAAAACCGTGCAGAAGTTCTTCTTTTTTCCGGGATTCCAGCCGGGGACAGGCGGTTTGCTACGTGAGCGCGGATTGCTGCTGCGTCGTAGGCAATTTCAGCAGGATGCTCAGGTGCAGCGAACATTCCTGCAAGGTCTGGGGATTGATCGCGCCGAGGGTGCGCAACTGATCTCGCTGTTTGCCTACGAGAATGCAGGGCTGGCCAGTTGGCTTGATGTGTTGGCGGCGGACAGTCTGCCGACGCATCTGTTGGTGCCGGAAGGGCGCGTGCTGGGTGATGTCGCCCAGTGGCTGGACGTGGAAACGCTGAGTGTCGGCGCGATTCATGTACGCCAGTCGTTGACCGTGCAAGTGCTGCCGTTCGTCCGACAGGATCAATACGATCATCTGCTGTGGTGCTGCGATTTTAATGCGGTGCGTGGCGAAGATTCGTTCGTGCGCGCGCAATGGGCTGGGCGGCCGATGCTCTGGCACATCTATCAGCAGGACGAAGACATCCATCTGGACAAGCTCGATGCCTTCCTCACGCTTTACACAAAAGGCTTGTCGCCGGCCGCTGCTGAGGCGATGAACGGTCTGTGGCGGGCGTGGAGTGCCGGTCAGCCGATCGGTGAACACTGGCTGGCGAGCCGCAAACACTGGCCAGAACTGCAGGAAAATGCGCAAAAATGGTGTCTGGAACAAGGCTTGCAGGCCGATCTTGCCGCAGCGCTGGTACAGTTTTACCTAAATTGGATATGATACGCGGCCTAGATTTTTGTAAATCCCATCCAAATTCGGATATTCGCAATGAAAACTGGTAAAGAACTGAAACCCGGTACCGTGATCCGTCTCGAAAACGATCCTTGGCTGGTTCAGAAAGCTGAATTCACCAAGTCGGGCCGTAACAGCGCGATCATGAAGACCAAGCTGAAAAACCTGCTGACCGGTTACAAGACCGAGATCGTTTACAGCGCTGACGACAAACTGGACGACGTAATCCTCGACCGCAAAGAAGCGACCCTGTCCTTCATCAGCGGCGACACCTACACGTTCATGGACACCACTGACTACACCATGTACGAGCTGAACGCTGAAGACATCGAAGCCGTTCTGCCTTTCGTTGAAGAAGGCATGACCGATGTTTGCGAAGCGATCTTCTTCGAAGAGCGTCTGGTTTCCGTAGAGCTGCCGACCACCATCGTGCGCGTAGTTGACTACACCGAAGGTTCGGCTCGTGGCGACACTTCCGGCAAAGTCATGAAGCCAGCCAAACTGGCCAACGGTACTGAGCTGCAAGTTGCTGACTTCATCGAAATCGGTGACAAGATCGAAATCGACACCCGCGAAGGCGGTTCCTACAAAGGCCGTGCTAAATAAGCATCGGTTTTTGCGGAAAGAAAAAGCCCGACCATTGAGTCGGGCTTTTTTGTGTCTGAAAGAAAGATCAAAAGATCGCAGCCTGCGGCAGCTCCTACAGGGATCGGTGTAGGAGCTGCCGCAGGCTGCGATCTTTTGCTTTGTTTACACAGTGACGTGCAAGCGGACGTCGACATTGCCACGGGTGGCGTTGGAGTACGGGCAGACCTGGTGCGCGGCGTCGACCAGCGATTGCGCGTCGGCTTGTTCCAGGCCTGGCAGGCTGATGTGCAGATCGATGTCCAGACCAAAACCGCCGGGGATCTGACCAATGCCGACGTGGGCGGTGATCGATGCGTCATCCGGGATTTTGCGTTTGGTCTGGCTGGCGACAAATTTCAGTGCGCCGATGAAGCAGGCCGAGTAGCCGGCGGCAAACAGTTGCTCAGGGTTGGTCGCCGCGCCGCCAGCACCGCCGAGTTCTTTCGGGGTGGCGAGTTTGACGTCGAGGATGTTGTCGCTGGAGATCGCACGACCATCACGGCCGCCAGTGGAGGTTGCGATTGCGGTGTAGAGAGTTTGCATGGTGAGAGCCTCGTAGGGTGTGATGTGTTGCGCTAATTGTTTGCGCGCTAAGTAAGTGCGAAGTGAATGTATCGCACGAATATTTAGCGCGCAATATAAATTTTAAAAAATGATTCGCGTTGATTGGCGATTGTTTGCTGAAACACTTGTAGGAGCTGCGGCACGCTGCGATCTTTTGATC
>NZ_JASCPK010000049.1:0-36722 GCF_029959385.1 Pseudomonas sp. PS01303 | reverse complement strand
CGATAGCGGTGTGCCAGTTGAAATATTTGCTGCTGACACACCGCTATCGCGAGCAGGCTCACTCCTACAGTTTGATCTGCGTTAATCCAGTGGCATTACGGTGACGCGCACTTCCGGATCGTGGTTGCCGCCGCCGAGGATTACCCCGCGTAGCGGCGAAACATCTGAAAAGTCCCTGCCCCACGCCAAAGTGATGTGCTCCAGTGCCGGCTGCACGTTATTGGTCGGATCGAAATCCACCCAGCCCAGCACCGGGCAAAACACCGACACCCACGCATGCGAGGCATCGGCGCCGATCAAGCGTGGCTGCCCCGGCGGCGGCTGAGTCAGCAGATAACCACTGACGTAACGCGCCGCCAAGCCTCGCGAGCGCACACACGCCAGCATCAAGTGCGCGAAGTCCTGACACACCCCGCGCCGCCGCTCCAGCACTTCTACCAGCGGCGTCGCCACTTGGGTCGCTTCGGCATCGAAGGTGAATTCGCTGAATATCTTCTGCATCAACGCCTGCACACCGAGCATCAATGGCTGCCCCGCAGGGAAACAACTTTGCGAGAACTCGACGAAGCTGCGCTTCAAATGCACATACGGTGACTGAAAGCGGTATCGACACGCCTCAAGTATCTCGGCGGACAACGGCAGGCTGCTGTAGGTCAAAGCATCGCGGGTCTGCTCCCACGCCGGCGACTGCTTAAAATCCAGCACCGGCCGCGCCAGCACTTCCACCGTCAGCCGCGCGTTGACCTGCAATTCATCATGCGGGCGCTCGAACGCCAGTCGGGTTAGCGGATTACCGAACACATCCAGCTCATCGCGGCGCGCCGTCGGCTCCGGGCTGATCAGCAATTTTTGTTCGGTGCAGCGCTGCCAGGCACATTCGCGCGGCCATAGATGTGCCAACTGCTGCGCCAGCGACACCGGGCTGTCGTAGTGGTAACAGGTGTCGTGGAGGATCTGGTAATGCGCGCTCATCAGACGGACACCGTGCGTTGGCTGACATCATCGACGTGAGCGAAATGGCGCAGGGCCAGACGATCAGATACTTGCCCGCTGGCCTCAGCAATCTCTTGCAGCAGATCCGCCAGACCATTGAGCGCGGCGCGCACGCTGGTGTCACCGAACAGCGGATTTTCCAGACAGCCCAGATCGAAACGCGCCAGCCGCTCGACCAATTGCGGCAGCCCAGCCTCCCGAGGCGCACCGAAATCCTCGTTCAGGCGCTTCAACGTGCGCGTCACCAGTTTCAGCTGGAACAGCACCGCGTGCGGGTTCTGCTCATCCAGCAGCAACAGATCCAGCACCGGGATCAATTGCGCCACCGCCAGATACCGTGAGCGATAGGTGATGCTGCTGTTACCCAGTTCCAGTAGCCATTCCAGCCCCGACTGATCGAAAGCGCCGGCACCGCGCAAAAATGCCGCGAGACTGCTGCTGAGAAATTGCAGACGTTCGATGCGCCGGCCAATCATCAGAAATCGCCAACCCTCATCGCGGGTCATGTCGTCGAGGGCAAAACCGGACAACGCCGCCAGCGACATCACCAGTCGGTTGAGAAAATCCAGCAACTCGCCGAAGTCCGGCTCGTCGGTATCCAGCTCCATCGCTTCGCGCTGCAACTCGACCAGCGCCTGCCAGTTCTCCCGCGAAAGTTTACCGCGCACCTGCGAGGCCGCCCACTGCAAGCGCTGCAGGTTGGAGCGCAGGCTGAATGACCAATCTTCGCCGAGCAATGCCGCCAAAAGGCGTTCAGGCAATTCGCCTTCGTCCGGCAACAGCGCCAGCCGTTCGCCAAGATCGACAGCGGCCTGCAACGCTTGCGGGTCATCGCCGTCGACATATCGCGCGAGCATGATCCGAAGCAGTCGCGCACTGTCGTCGCAGCGTTCGCAATAACGGCCGAACCAGAACAGGTTTTCCACCACCCGCGACGGCAAATAGGGATCGCGGCGGACGAGATCATGCACGCCGACATTGCGCTGAGTTTTCCACTGCTCACCGCTCGGCGGTCGTTCGCCCAGCACCCAGGTGTCCTTGCTCGCGCCGCCGCGCTGCATCGACACCACTTCGGCATCGGCCTCGGCGGCCACGCGGGTCAGGCCACCGGGCAGCACGCGATAACCGTCGCGACTGGCCACGGCGTACATGCGCATGCCGATCGCCCGGGGTTGCAACTGACCGTTCTCAGCCTGCCAGATAGGCGCGTGGGACAGTTGAGCCAATTCTTGCGCGACGTAGGCGTAAGGGCGCGCCTGCATGCGCTCGGACAGCGCCTGACGCTGTTTTTCACTCAGATCACGACCAAACACGGGTGCGAAGGTTTGCGAGGGGAATGCCGGTTTGATCAACAGTTCCGGAAGTTTCTCCAACGCCTGCGCCAACACCGGCGCCTCGCCGCACCACCACGTGGCAATCGATGGCAGGATCAGTTCTTCGCCGAACAGGTATTGATTGATCTTCGGCAGAAACCCCAGCAACCCCGGCGATTCCAGCACGCCGCTACCCAATGCGTTGGTCACCAACACACGGCCCTGACGCACCGCTTCAAGCAATCCGGGCACGCCGAGCGCCGAGTCCGTACGCAGCTCCAGCGGGTCGCAGAAATCGTCGTCGAGCCGGCGCATGATCGCGTGTACCCGACGCAGGCCGCTGAGGGTTTTCAGGTAGACCGTGGCATCGCGCACGGTCAGATCGCCGCCCTCGACCAGCGGATAACCGAGCTGGCGAGCCAGGTACAAATGTTCGAAATAGCTTTCGTTGAAACGCCCAGGCGTGAGCAACACGATCAGCGGCGCGTCATCGTCGCAGGGCGCCTGACGGGCCATGGTTTCCTGCAACGTACGAAAAAAACCGGCCAGATGCTGCACCTTCAGGTCGCGGTACAACTCGGGGAAAGCACGGGAAACGATGGTGCGGTTTTCCAGCGCATAACCGGCACCCGATGGCGCCTGAGTGCGATCGGCCGTCACCCACCAGCGGCCGTCCGGCGTGCGCGCCAGATCCACCGCGTAGAGATGCAGGAAAGCCCCTTCCGGTGGCGCAATGCCCTGACACGGCCAGAGAAAATTGTTGTGGCCGAAGACCAGTTCCGCCGGCAGCAACCCCTCACTGATCAGCTTTTGTGGGCCATAAAGATCCGCCAGCACCGCATTGAGCAGACGCGCCCGCTGAGCGATCCCCGCCGACAACTGCTGCCATTCATCCGCCGCAATCACATGGGGCAGCAGATCCAGTTCCCACGGCCGATCCGCGCCTTTGGGGTCGGCATAGACGTTATAGGTGACGCCGTTTTCCTGAATCTGCCGCGCCAGCAATGCCTGCCGTTGTACCAACTGCGCCGGCGTGCTGCGCTGCAACTGATCGAACAGTCGCCTCCAATGCGGGCGCACCGCTCCCCTGCCGTCGAGCAGTTCGTGATAAGTGCCCGCCGTGAGCGGGTAGCGGTCTAGCAGGTCAGGCATGGAAAGCTCGGCAGACAGCAAGGAACGGTCAGACTAACGCAGGCACATGACGCCCGGATATACGAAAAATCTAAGCGTCGCGTACGATTTGGAAACGTCGTAAATCGATTGTCATCGGTAGCTCGTCAGTGATTTCCACCTTCGGTATAGGAAGTTTCCCTGGCGTGTGTCCGACGCGGAAGAATCGCGCCATACGTCGGCTCTCCGCTTCGTTAGCGTTAACCGGCAGCGTTTCGTAATTACGCCCGCCGGGATGCGCGACGTGGTACTGACAACCGCCCAGTGATCGACCCATCCAGGTGTCGAGCAGGTCGAACACCAGCGGTGCATGTACGGGTATCGTCGGTTGCAGGCAGTTGGCCGGTTGCCAGGCGCGATAGCGCACACCGGCGACGAATTCGCCGACGCGCCCGGTCGGGTGCAACGGCACCGCGATGCCATTACAGGTCAGCAGATAACGCTGCGGCGGCAAGCCTTTTACCTTGACCTGCAAGCGCTCCAGCGATGAATCGACATAACGCACCGTGCCGCCCGCCGCGCCCTCCTCGCCCAGCACATGCCACGGTTCCAGCGCCTGGCGCAGTTCCAGTTCGATGCCATTGACGGCGTAATCGCCGACCTTGGGAAAACGAAACTCCAGATGCGCCGCAAACCATTCCGCCCGCAGTGGATAACCGGCGTTGTTCAGTTCGACGATGACGTCGGCGAAGTTCTGCTCGATAAAGTGCGGCAACAGGAAGCGATCGTGCAACTCAGTGCCCCAACGCGCCAGTTTCGGCGGCGCATAAGGTTCGCGCCAGAACCGTGCGACCAGCGCCCGCAGCAATAATTGTTGAGCGAGGCTCATGCGCGCATGCGGCGGCATTTCGAACGCGCGCAACTCCAGCAAGCCGAGACGCCCGGTGGCGCCATCCGGCGAATACAGTTTGTCGATGCAGAATTCGGCACGGTGGGTGTTGCCGGTGACGTCGATCAGCAAGTTGCGCAGCAATCGATCGACCAGCCACGGTGCGCATTCCTCGCCCGGCTCCGGCATCTGCGCGAAAGCGATTTCCAGCTCATACAGCGCGTCATTGCGTGCCTCGTCGACACGCGGCGCCTGCGACGTCGGGCCGATGAACAAGCCGGAAAACAGATACGACAATGACGGATGGTTGTGCCAGTAACTGATCAGGCTGCGCAGCAGATCCGGACGTCGCAGAAACGGTGAATCCGCCGGTGTTGCGCCGCCGAGCACAAAGTGATTGCCGCCGCCGGTACCGGTGTGGCGGCCGTCGATCATGAATTTCTCGGTGGTCAGGCGGGTTTGCCGCGCTTCTTCATAGAGGAACTCGGTGCGCTCGACCAACTCGTCCCATGTCGCCGATGGCTGCACGTTGACCTCGATCACGCCCGGATCGGGGGTGATGCGGAAGTTGCTCAGGCGTTGATCGCTCGGCGGCTCGTAGCCTTCCAGCAAGACCGGACAATGCAGTTCTTCGGCGGTGGCTTCGATGGCCGCGACCAGTTCCAGATAATCTTCGACCCGTTCCAGCGGTGGCATGAACAGGTACAAACGCCCTTCGCGGGCTTCGGCACAGAACGCGGTGCGGGTCAGCCAATCGGCGGATTCGTCGATTTTTGGCGTGCGCTCATCAGACGTCGCCGGTTCGCCGTGAAGGTTGAGTTGGGTGGTTTGCGGCAGCTCGGGAAAATCCTGATTTGGATCCTGTGGATGAATAAACGGGTACTCGGCGGCTTTCACCCACGGCTGCGAACCGAGCGGCAGGCGATAACCCAGCGGTGAATCACCCGGCACCAGACGGCAATGATCATCGCGCAGGTACCAACGCCCGCTCTGCCATTGATCACCCTTGGCTGTACGCGCTAACGGCAGCACTTGGCCGATCACCTTGTTCAGGCCCTGACTGAAGACCTTGCGCAGGCGTGCGCGCTCCAGCGGCTCCTCCAGACGCGAGTCTTCGGCGCTGACGTTGCTCGGCAACGTGCCCTCGCGCCAGAGGTAATAGAAGTTATCTTCGTAGGCCGGGAACACAAAACGTGTAGGCAATTTCAGGCGTTCGGCGACACTGGCGAGGAAACGCCCGGCCAATTCACCTGTGGCGCCGTAATCCTGCTGCTCGTCAGCGATCAGCGCATCGTTGTGCCAGACCGGCACGCCGTCGCGGCGCCAGTAGCAATTGAGCGACCAGCGCGGCAGTTGCTCGCCGGGATACCACTTGCCCTGACCAAAATGCACCAGGCCCTTCGGTGCGTAGTGTTTGCGCATGCGCTGGAACAATTCCGCAGAGAGACGGCGCTTGTCCTCGCCCAATGCAGCGGTGTTCCACTCGGCGCCGTCCGGGTCATCGATGGACACGAAAGTCGGCTCGCCGCCCATGGTCAGGCGCACGTCATCGGCTAACAGATCCGCATCGATCTGCCGGCCCAGCGCTTGAATCGCCAGCCATTGCTCATCGGTGTAAGGCTTGGTGACGCGCGGCGCCTCCCAGATCCGCTCCACCGACATTTCGTGGCTGAACACGCATTCGCAGGGTTCGACCAAGCCACTGATCGGCGCCGCCGAGGACGGATCGGGACTACAGGCCAACGGGATATGTCCTTCACCGGCGAACAGTCCAGACGTGGCGTCCAGACCGATCCAGCCGGCGCCCGGCAAATACACTTCGCACCAGGCGTGCAGGTCGGTGAAATCCACTTCAGTGCCGGACGGGCCGTCGAGGCTTTTCACATCGGCGGTCAGTTGAATCAGATAACCGGATACAAACCTCGCGGCCAGCCCGAGGTTGCGCAGCAATTGCACCAGCAACCACGCCGAGTCGCGGCAGGAGCCTGAGGCGTGTTCGAGGGTGTGCTCAGGGGTTTGCACACCCGGTTCCATGCGGATCAGGTAGCCGATGTCTTCGCTGAGGCGCTGGTTGAGTGCGACGAGGAAGTCCACCGCTGGCAGCGGCGTGCGGTCGATGGCGTCCAGATAGGCTTTGAATTTTGGTGTCAGTGGCAGGGTTTCGAGATACGGCGCCAGTTCCTTGCGCTCATCGGCGGCGTAGGCGAAAGGGATTTTCTCGGCGTAGGGCTCAAGGAAAAAATCGAAGGGATTGAACACGGCCATTTCGGCCAGCAGATCGACTTCAATGCGCAACTCATCGGTTTTCTCAGGAAAGACTAGCCGCGCAAGGTAGTTGCCCTGCGGGTCTTGCTGCCAGTTGATGAAATGCTGCTCGGGCGAGACTTTCAGCGCATACGACAAAATCCGCGTGCGACTGTGGGCAGCCGGGCGCAGGCGAACGATCTGCGGGCCGAGTTCGACAGCGCGGTCGTAGCGGTAATGCGTGACGTGATGCAATGCGACATGAATCGACACGGCGTGCCTCCTGCGAGCCTAAGCGTATTCGAAAGCGCGCAAGACTTATGCCATGCAGAGGCTTGGGCGCTTTCCCGGAATGCTTAGGTCAGTACAGCACCAAAATCGGGCGATGCGGGGAAATGGTTTGGGCTCATTGCACGTAAATGTTGCGAGAACCCCCTCACCCTAGCCCTCTCCCGGAGGGAGAGGGGACTGACCGAGGTGGATATTGGAGATACGCCGACTTGAAAGTACTGAGTCGAACTCAGGATATGAAAAGCACGGAAATCTGCTCCCTTCCCCCTCGCCCCCTTGGGGGCGGTCCGACGTTTCGGGAGGGTTGGGGTGAGGGGGATGGATCTTGCGGTTTGCATAAATCCAACGGCAGAAACGCAAAACGCCAACCCGAAGGTTGGCGTTCTGTTCAGCTAAAAAGCAACTTAGCGCGGAACGACCGGCTTGCGGGTCGGTTTCGGCCCTTTGCCTTTCGCGGCGTCTTTACGCTCTTTCGCAGCCTGTTGGTTGCGGGCAAATGCCGCCGCCTTGGCCTGCTCTCGCTTGTCCCAAGGATTACCACCGTCACTGGCACGCGGCGGCAGACCGGTGTGCTGGGTGAGGATCTTGGTGGTCTTCTCTTTGCCTTCCTTCGCCACTTTATGGCTGCCAGCCGGTGTCGAGTTTTTGCGACGGGCGCTCTGGTAGCTGTCGGTGGTCGGCTGGTGCGTCGGGATCAGTTGATCCTTGCCCGAACCGATCAGGTCGCCGCGACCCATGCGGATCAGCGCTTCACGCAGCATCGGCCAGCCTTTCGGGTCGTGATAACGCAAGAACGCCTTGTGCAGACGACGCTGCTCTTCGCTCTTGACGATATTCACGCCGTCACTCTTGTAAGTGACCTTGCGCAGCGGGTTCTTGCCCGAGTGGTACATCGCGGTGGCGGTGGCCATCGGCGACGGGTAGAACGCTTGCACCTGGTCGGCGCGGAAGCCATTGCCCTTGAGCCACAGGGCCAGGTTCATCATGTCTTCGTCGGTAGTGCCCGGGTGGGCGGCGATGAAGTACGGAATCAGGTACTGCTCTTTGCCCGCTTCCTTGGTGTACTTCTCGAACATGCGCTTGAACTTGTCATAGCTGCCGATGCCCGGTTTCATCATCTGGTTGAGCGGACCTTCCTCGGTGTGTTCCGGGGCGATCTTCAGGTAACCGCCGACGTGGTGGGTCACCAGCTCTTTGACGTACTCTGGCGACTCGACCGCGAGGTCGTAGCGCAGGCCGGAGGCAATCAGAATCTTTTTCACACCCGGCAAGGCACGGGCGCTGCGGTACAGCTGAATCAGCGACGAGTGGTCGGTGTTCAGGTTCGGGCAGATGCCCGGGAACACGCAGGACGGCTTGCGGCACGCGGATTCGATTTCCGGCGTTTTGCAGGCGATGCGGTACATGTTCGCGGTCGGGCCACCGAGGTCGGAGATGACGCCGGTGAAGCCTGGCACCTTGTCGCGGATCTCTTCGATCTCGCGAATGATCGACTCTTCGGAACGGTTCTGGATGATCCGGCCTTCGTGCTCGGTGATCGAGCAGAAGGTGCAGCCACCGAAGCAGCCGCGCATGATGTTCACCGAGAAACGGATCATGTCGTAGGCCGGAATTTTCTCCTTGCCGTACGCCGGGTGCGGAACACGGGCGTAAGGCATGCCGAACACGTAGTCCATTTCTTCAGTGGTCATCGGAATCGGCGGCGGGTTGAACCAGACGTCGACTTCGCCGTGCTTCTGCACCAGCGCGCGGGCGTTGCCCGGGTTGGTTTCGAGGTGCAGCACGCGGTTGGCGTGAGCATAAAGAACCGCATCACCGCGGACTTTTTCCATCGACGGCAAACGGATCACGGTCTTGTCGCGGGTCATGCGCGGGCTGGCCAGAATCTGTACAACCCTGGCTTCCTGCGGATCGTCGACCGGGCCCTTTTCCTGCTCGATGGCGCAGGCCTGGGTGTCCTGGGTGTTCACGTACGGGTTGATGATCTTGTCGACCTTGCCCGGACGGTCAATGCGCGTCGAGTCAACTTCGTACCAGCCTTGCGGCGTGTCACGACGGATGAACGCGGTGCCGCGCACGTCGGTGATGTCTTCGATCTTGTGGCCGTAGGACAGACGCTGGGCGACTTCGACAATCGCACGCTCGGCGTTGCCGTACAGCAGAATGTCGGCGCAGGCGTCGATCAGGATCGAGTTACGCACGCGATCCTGCCAGTAATCGTAATGGGCGATGCGGCGCAGGGAGGCTTCGATGCCGCCGAGAACGATCGGCACATTTTTGTAGGCTTCTTTGCAGCGCTGGCTGTAGACCAGGCTCGCGCGATCCGGACGTTTGCCGGCCATACCGCCCGGGGTATAGGCGTCGTCGGAACGGATTTTTTTGTCGGCGGTGTAGCGGTTGATCATCGAGTCCATGTTGCCGGCCGCGACGCCGAAGAACAGGTTCGGCTCGCCGAGCTTCATGAAGTCGTCTTTGGACTGCCAGTTTGGCTGGGCGATGATCCCGACGCGGAAGCCTTGTGACTCCAGCAGCCGGCCGATGATCGCCATGCCGAACGACGGGTGATCGACGTAGGCATCACCGGTGACGATGATGATGTCGCAGGAATCCCAGCCAAGCTGATCCATCTCCTCCCTGCTCATCGGCAGGAATGGCGCTGGCCCGAAACATTCGGCCCAGTACTTTGGATAGTCAAATAACGGCTTGGCTGCTTGCATGTCGATAACCGGTGTTGGCTTTCATTGAATTTCGCGGGCGCGGAATATAGCACAAATTTTGACCAATTCCGACGGCTGTGGTCGGAAATTGTGCCGACCCCATTCGCGAGCAGGCTCGCTCCCACATTTGAACGCATTCCAATTGTGGGAGCGAGCCTGCTCGCGAAGAGGCCAGATCAGGCGACGAAGATTACTCGTCGTCGTCGAAGTTATAGCTGCCCGGCGCAAGGTTTTCGAAACGGGTGTACTTACCGATAAACGCCAGGCGGATAAAGCCGATTGGCCCGTTCCGTTGCTTACCGATAATGATTTCGGCGATGCCTTTATGCTCGGTTTCCGGGTGATACACCTCGTCGCGGTACACGAACATGATCACGTCAGCATCCTGCTCGATCGCTCCGGATTCCCGGAGGTCGGAGTTGATCGGGCGTTTGTTCGGTCGCTGCTCGAGGGAACGGTTGAGCTGCGACAGCGCCACCACCGGGCAGTTGAATTCTTTGGCCAAGGCTTTCAAGGAACGCGAGATTTCAGAAATCTCGTTAGTGCGGTTGTCGCCGCCGGAACCTGGAATCTGCATCAATTGCAGGTAGTCGATCATGATCAGGCCGATGTCACCGTGCTCACGCGCCAGACGCCGGGTTCGCGCGCGCATTTCCGACGGACTGATACCGGCGGTGTCGTCGATGAACAGCTTGCGGTCATTGAGCAGGTTGACCGCCGAGGTCAGGCGCGGCCAGTCGTCATCTTCCAACTGACCGGAACGCACCTTGGTCTGGTCGATGCGGCCCAGCGACGAGAGCATACGCATGACCAGCGATTCGCCTGGCATCTCGAGGGAATACACCAGAACGGCTTTGTCGCTGCGCAGTACGGCGTTTTCCACCAGGTTCATCGCGAAGGTGGTTTTACCCATCGACGGACGACCGGCGACGATGATCAAGTCAGCCGGCTGCAGGCCGCTGGTCTTCTCGTCGAGGTCGGTGTAGCCGGTGGACAGGCCGGTAATCGCGTTGTCGGTGTTGAACAGTGTGTCGATGCGGTCGATTGCCTTGGTCAGCAAATCGTTCACGCCTACCGGGCCACCGGTTTTCGGCCGGGCCTCGGCAATTGCAAAGATCTGACGCTCGGCTTCGTCGAGGATTTCCTCGGCGGTGCGCCCTTCCGGGTTGAAGGCGCTGTCGGCGATCTCGGTGCTGATGCCGATCAGTTGGCGCAACGTCGCACGCTGGCGGACGATCTGCGCATACGCCTTGATGTTGGCGACGGACGGTGTGTTTTTCGCCAGTTCGCCGAGGTAACCGAGGCCGCCTACCTGCGAGGTCTGACCTTCCTTGTCCAATTGCTCGGCAAGGGTCACGACGTCGATCGGCGAGTTCTGATCGGCCAGTTTGGCGATCGCACGGAAGATCAGGCGGTGGTCATGTCGATAGAAATCACCGTCGGAGACTTGATCGAGCACGCGTTCCCAGGCGTTGTTGTCCAGCATCAGACCACCGAGTACAGCCTGTTCGGCTTCGATGGAATGCGGCGGCACCTTCAGGGCAGCGGTTTGCAGATCGTATTGCTCGGGAGCGGAGATATCGTTCATGGCCACTTGAGTTTGGTTGAAAATCAGGAATTGCAGAAAGACAAAGGGCACGACCTGTAAACAGGATCGTGCCCGATGTTAACCGTCTGACGGGCAAGCCGCCAGCCGATCAGGTATTGCTTAAGCTGCTACCACGACAACGCGTACGGTGGCTTCAACTTCGGCGTGCAGGTGCACAGCCACGTCGAATTCACCTACGTTGCGGATGGTGCCGTTCGGCAGACGAACTTCGCTCTTCTGCACTTCAACGCCGGAGGCGGTCAGTGCGTCAGCGATGTCGTGAGTACCGATCGAACCGAACAGCTTGCCTTCGTCGCCAGCGGTGGCAGTGATGGTCACTTCCAGCTCGGCCAGTTGGGCAGCACGGCTTTCAGCCGATGCTTTACGGTCTGCAGCAGCTTTTTCCAGCTCGGCACGACGCTCTTCGAACGCAGCGATGTTCGCTGGGGTCGCGGCGGTAGCTTTGCCGTAAGGCAGCAGGTAGTTACGACCGTAACCGGCCTTAACGTTTACTTTGTCACCCAGGTTGCCCAGGTTGGTGACTTTTTCCAGAAGGATCAGTTGCATGTGAAAATCCTCTAACTTTTAACCTTCACCGTTCGCGCTGTCGGTGTCTTTCGACACGTGACGACCGCGAAAATCAATCAGGCTGTCGACAATGGCCAAAACCACGAGCAACGGATAGATCAGCTGCATGAACAGCAACAGCGTGACGTACAACCCCACCAGCCAGAAACCGGCCAGTCGCTTCTGCCCGACCAGCCCGTGAATCAAGGCAAGTCCGGCGAACACCAGCGGTACACTGCACAACGGCGTCAACATGGCCATCTGTGCACCGAGATTCGGGCCCAGAAGCATCAACGCCAGCAGTAACATCGCCGGCCCCAGCGGGATCCGTATGGCGCGAAACTCGCGACCAAAACCACCCGGGTTGTACAACAACGCCTGCCAATGACGCCCGACAATCAGGCTCAGCACGCTGACGATCTGCAACAACGCCGCAATCAGTCCGGTCAGGACTGGTGCAATCAGGGACGCGAAACGCGCTTGCTCATCGACCGACAATTGCTTGTAGGTCTCACCGAGAAGCGCGGGCATTACCTTGATAAGGGCCTGCGCGAGCATCTCGATCTGGGCCGCAAACGCCGCCCCGAGCACCACCGAAAACACCACTCCTATTGCCACGCTGGCCAGCAGCGTACGAACCCAGGACTCACTTGCGCGCAAAATCAACGCAAGCCCCGAAGACCCCAGCAGCACCAGAAGTGCCCGTGGATCATCGGCGTACAACCACCAGACCAAGGCCGGCAGCAGTCCCAGCAACAGAACACCGAGGGCGTCTGTCAATCCGCGCCGCAGCAGCACAAGGCTCCCGGCGGCGGCACCCAACCAATACAACAACGGCAATGTTGCACATCCGGCCACTACGAGAGTGGCCTGCATGCGGCCGCGCATGATGAACTCAGCTAAGGCACGCATGCATTCAATCCTTTGCTACTTGTCGACTGCCCGGTCTCAGCGGCCGTGGCTGTCGGTGTAGGCCAGCAGGGCCAGGAAGCGGGCGCGCTTGATAGCGGTGGCCAGCTGACGCTGATAACGAGCTTTGGTACCGGTGATGCGGCTTGGAACGATTTTGCCGGTCTCGGATACGTAGGCTTTCAGAGTGTTGAGATCTTTGTAATCGATCTCCTTCACGTCTTCAGCGGTGAAGCGGCAGAATTTACGACGACGGAAGAAACGTGCCATTTGATAGGCTCCTTAAAAGGTCCGTGGATTACTCGTCAGCGTTATCGCTGTTGTCGCTGTCATCACTATCAGCGCTTTCAGCGCCTTCGTGCTCAGGACGGTCGCGACGCTCACGGCGCTCACTGCGGTTTTCTTCAGCCTTGAGCATCTCGGATTGGCCGGTAACGGCTTCTTCGCGACGGATGACCAGGTTACGGATCACTGCATCGTTGTAGCGGAAGTTGTCTTCCAGCTCGGCCAGGGCCTTGCCAGTGCACTCAACGTTCAGCATCACGTAGTGAGCCTTGTGAACATTGTTGATTGCGTAGGCCAGTTGACGACGGCCCCAATCTTCCAGACGGTGGATTTTGCCGCCGTCTTCTTCGATCAGCTTGGTGTAACGCTCAACCATGCCGCCGACTTGCTCGCTTTGATCCGGGTGGACCAAAAAGATGATTTCGTAATGACGCATGAATGCTCCTTACGGGTTGTAGCCTGCCGCTCAAAAACGGTCAGACAAGGAGTGAATGACACTTATGGACTTGCTGGCGCGGGGCACATGCGTGCCTGCCGTCACAGCAAGGGGCGCAATTGTAGAGAAGGGACAGAAGAGGTGCAAGGCAATTGGTGATTATTTGAACAATCACCAAAGAACACCTGTAGGAGCTGCCGAAGGCTGCGATCTTTTGATTTTGTTTTTAAAGACAAGATCAAAAGATCGCAGCCTGCGGCAGCTCCTACAGGGGGCTTATTTCTTGGCAGCAGGCTTGGCTTTTACGCCGCGCTGACGCTGGGCCTCGAACAGGCAGACGCCCGTCGCGACTGAGACGTTGAGGCTGCTGACGCTACCGGCCATCGGCAGCTTCACCAGATAGTCGCAGTGTTCGCGGGTCAGGCGGCGCATGCCTTTGCCTTCGGCGCCCATGATCAGAATGGTCGGGCCCGTCAGATCCTGGTCGTAGATGCTGACTTCAGCTTCGCCTGCTGTGCCGACAACCCACAGACCGCGCTGCTGAAGCTTTTCTAGTGTGCGCGCAAGGTTGGTCACGGCCACCAACGGAATCACTTCCGCCGCGCCGCAGGCCACTTTACGCACGACCGGCGTCAGGGTTGCCGACTTGTCTTTCGGCACGATCACCGCCAGCGCACCCGCCGCATCGGCCGAACGCAGGCAGGCGCCGAGGTTGTGCGGATCGGTCACGCCGTCGAGCACCAGCAGCAATGGTGCGCCGTCGGTGCGATCGAGCAGTTCGTCGAGCATCGCTTCGCCCCAGACCTGGCTCGGGCTGACTTCCGCGACCACGCCTTGGTGAACGCCTTCAACCCAGGCGTCCATTTCACGGCGCTCGGCCTGACCGACCTGGACACGATTTTCGTTGGCCAGCTCAACCAGCGTCTGCACGCGCGGATCGTTGCGGCTTTCCGCCAGCCAGATCTGCTTGACGCGCTTCGGGTGGTGACGCAGCAACGCTTCTACCGCGTGAACGCCGTAGATTTTTTCCAACTGACTCATGACTTCGCCTTCGGTTTACGTGCCCCGCCACTTTTGGCTGGAGCAGAACCCGCTTTTGGCGGGCCTTTACGGTGTTTGCTCGGTTTTGCTGGCTTGCCGCCGGAGGCCTTTTCAGGCGCCGACCGCCCGGTCTTTCCCCCAGGCGCCGCTTTACCACCGTTTTTGGCGTCGGAAAGCAGAGCCTTCTTCATTTCACGGCTTTTACGCAGCTCGGCGTTTTTCGCCACAGCGTCGCTTGGACGATAGGCTTCGGGAGCTTTCTCTTTCGCTGGACGGCGACCTGCGGTTTTTGCAGGAGCCGCTTCGGCTTTTTCCTTCGCGGCTGGCGCAGCAGTTTCAGCACCACGTTTTTTGCGACCGATCGGCGCGCTGATGGTTTTTTCGGCCATCTCGAAGTCGATCTTGCGCTCGTCGAGGTCAACGCGCATCACGCGCACTTCAACGGTATCGCCCAGACGGAAGCTACGACCGGTGCGCTCGCCCGCCAAGCGGTGATGCACAGGATCGAAGTGGTAGTAATCGCCCGGCAGCGCGGTGACGTGCACCAGGCCTTCGACGTAGATATCAGTCAGTTCGACGAACAGACCAAAACCGGTCACGGCAGTGATCACACCCGGGAACGACTCGCCCACGCGATCCTTCATGAACTCGCACTTGAGCCAGTTCACCACGTCGCGGGTCGCTTCATCGGCACGGCGCTCGCTCATCGAGCACTGCTCGCCGAGTTGCTCCAGCGCCGCTTCGTCGTACGGATAGATACGTGCTTTCGGAATGGTCATCGCACCGGCACGGCGAACGTGCGGGGTGTCCTGTTTCGAATGGATCACGCTGCGGATTGCGCGGTGCGTGAGCAAATCCGGGTAACGACGGATCGGCGAAGTGAAGTGGGTATAGGCTTCGTAATTCAGGCCGAAGTGGCCCTGATTGTCAGCGCTGTACACCGCTTGGCTCAGCGAACGCAGCATCACGGTCTGGATCAGGTGGAAATCCGGACGATCCTTGATGCTCGCCAGCAATGCCTGGTAGTCCTTCGGCGACGGGCCGTCCTTGCCTTTATGCAGGGACAAACCGAGCTCGCCGAGGAAGGCGCGCAGTTTTTCCAGACGCTCCGGTGGCGGGCCGTCGTGGACGCGGTACAGCGCAGGAATTTCGTGCTTCTTGAGGAATTCGGCGGTGGCCACGTTGGCCGCCAGCATGCATTCTTCGATCAGCTTGTGCGCATCGTTACGGGTGGTCGGACGGATTTCGGCAATCTTGCGCTCGGTACCGAAGATGATCCGGGTTTCCTGCGTTTCGAAATCGATCGCGCCACGTACGTGACGAGCCGCCAGCAGAACCTTGTACAGCGCATAAAGCTGCTTGAGGTGCGGCAGAACGTCGTTGTACTCACCGCGAAGCTGACGCGCCTCGGTGACTTTCGGCGTTTCCAGCATCGCGCTGACTTTGTTGTAAGTCAGGCGAGCGTGGGAATGGATCACCGCCTCATAGAAGCAGTAGTCGGTCATTTCGCCGGACTTGGAGATGGTCATCTCGCAAACCATGGCCAGACGATCGACGTGCGGGTTCAGCGAGCAGAGACCGTTGGACAGTTGCTCAGGCAGCATCGGCACGACACGCTCGGGGAAGTACACCGAGTTGCCGCGCACTTGCGCTTCGTTGTCCAGCGCCGAACCGATTTTCACGTAGCTGGAAACGTCGGCAATCGCCACGTACAACTTCCAGCCGCCGGAGAACAGGCGCAGCTTGCCCGGTTTGGCTTCGCAATAAACCGCATCGTCGAAATCGCGGGCATCTTCGCCGTCGATGGTGACGAACGGCAGATGGCGCAGGTCGACGCGCTTCTCTTTGTCTTTTTCTTCGACTTCCGGCTTGAGCTTGGCCGCTTCTTTCAGTACGGCTTCAGGCCAGACGTGCGGAATGTCGTAGGTGCGCAGGGCGACATCGATTTCCATGCCCGGCGCCATGTAGTTGCCGACCACTTCGACCACATCGCCTTGCGGCTGGAAGCGCGGCGTCGGCCAGTGGGTGATTTTCACCTCGACGAACTGACCGATCTGCGCGTTGGCATTACGGCCCGGCGTGACCAGCACTTCCTGCTGGATCTTCGAGTTGTCGGCAACGACGAAACCGATGCCGCCTTCTTCGAAGTAGCGACCGACGATGGTTTCGTGAGCACGCGAAACCACTTCGACGATCACGCCTTCGCGGCGACCGCGACGGTCAAGACCGGAAACACGGGCCAGCGCACGGTCACCGTCGAACACCAGACGCATTTGCGCCGGGCTCATGAACAAGTCGTCGCTGCCGTCGTCCGGCACCAGGAAGCCGAAACCGTCACGGTGACCGCTGATGCGACCGAGGATCAGGTCGAGCTTGTCGACCGGCGCGTACGTGCCGCGGCGGGTGTAGATCAGTTGAGCGTCGCGCTCCATGGCGCGCAGGCGGCGGCGCAGGGCTTCGACCTGGTCTTCTGTGGTCAGACCAAACTCTTCGACCAGTTGCTCGCGGGCAGCAGGCGAACCCCGATCGGCGAGATGCGCCAGGATCAGTTCGCGACTAGGAATAGGGTTTTCATATTTTTCCGCTTCACGAGCGGCCTCGGGATCGAGGGACTGCCAATCGGCCATTAGAGAGTTTTCACCTTGTCTATATGCGGGTTAGTTTGGCATAGGCGCCATGAAACGGGAAATTTCCGCTTCTATAAGGCGCGTATCCGGGGCTGTAGCGTTGCTTGAAAGCCGTTTTGACCACCGCCGGTAAAAAAAATCATGTTTTTTGCTGAGAGGGGTTTACAGTTAAAAAGACGCTCCGTATAGTGCGCGCCATCGACGACGCACAGCGTTGCCGATACTGCCCAGATGGTGAAATTGGTAGACACGCCAGCTTCAGGTGCTGGTGACCGCAAGGTCGTGGAAGTTCGAGTCTTCTTCTGGGCACCAATTTA
Organism: Pseudomonas sp. PS01303; assembly: GCF_029959385.1. Lineage (NCBI taxonomy): Bacteria > Pseudomonadati > Pseudomonadota > Gammaproteobacteria > Pseudomonadales > Pseudomonadaceae > Pseudomonas > Pseudomonas sp. PS01303. The sequence goes on along the minus strand of NZ_JASCPK010000049.1, from coordinate 19,395 downwards.
GAGTTTGAGACTAGATCAGTTTCAAGACTCACACAAAAACCCGCGAAAGCGGGTTTTTTGCATTCTAAGGAACGCTTTTGTTAAAACCGATTTATTAAAATTAAATCAGGGGTTTACAGATCAAAAAGCGCTCCGTATAGTGCGCCACATCAACAGCGGCAACGCTAGCGATGATTGCCCAGATGGTGAAATTGGTAGACACGCCAGCTTCAGGTGCTGGTGACCGCAAGGTCGTGGAAGTTCGAGTCTTCTTCTGGGCACCAATTCAAATTCAAGGTTACGGCCTTGGATTTCACAAAAACCCGCGAAAGCGGGTTTTTGCGTTTCTGGATTTCCGAAATCTTGATATCTCCATGTAGGAGCTGCCGAAGGCTGCGATCTTTTGATCTTGTTTTTCCAAAGAGCAAGATCAAAAGATCGCAGCCTTCGGCAGCTCCTACGGTTCAACGCAGACGTCGTATCAGAGCTGGCGGCCTCTCGCAAGGCGCACTTGAGAAACAATATCGTTTATCATTGTTGCAAGTTTTTGCAATGCGACAGTGAGGAACCCTGCGAATGACGTTTCGAAATACCCTGCGCCGAGGCCTGACCTTCACCCTTCTCGGCCTGGCGCTCGCCACTCCCCTCACCCAGGCTGCCGATGCGGTTTCCCTGACTCTTTATAACGGCCAGCACAAGGAAGTCGGGGACGCGATCGCCAAAGCCTTCGAAGCCAAGACCGGCATTCACGTCAATGTCCGCAAAGGCAGCAGCAATCAGCTCGCCAGCCAGGTCATCGAAGAAGGCGACCGCTCCCCCGCCGACGTGATCTACACCGAAGAATCGCCGCCGCTGAACAATCTCGGCGAACTCGGCCTGCTGGCGAAAACCGATGACGCCACTTTGGCTGTGCTTCCGGAAAAATATGTAGCCGGCAACGGCACCTGGATCGGCGTGACGGCGCGCGTTCGCGTGGTTGCCTACAACCCGAAACTGGTCGATGAAAAAGACCTGCCGAAATCGGTGATGGAATTCTCCGATCCGAAGTGGCAAGGCAAAGTCGGTTTCGTGCCGACCAGCGGCGCGTTCCAGGAACAAGCCGTAGCGATTATCAAGCTGCACGGTCGTGACGCCGCCGAAGAATGGCTGACTGGCCTGCGCGCATTCGGTAAAACCTACAGCAACAACATGGTTGCCCTGAAAGCGGTGGAAAACGGCGAAGTCGCCACCGTACTGGTGAACAACTACTACTGGTTCGCCCTGCAGCGCGAGAAAGGCCAACTCGACTCGAAACTGCATTACTTCACCGGCGGCGATGTCGGTGGCTTGATCACCGTGTCCAGTGCTGCCGTGCTGAAATCCAGCAAGCATCCTAAAGAAGCCCAGCAATTCCTCGCCTACATGGCCAGCGAAGAAGGTCAGCGCGTGATCACTCAGACCACTGCCGAATACCCGCTGCACAAAGGCATGGAATCGGATCGCGGGCTCAAGCCGTTCAGCGAGCTGGAAGCGCCGAACGTAACGCCGGCCGATCTGGGCAATGCCGAAGAAGCGCTGGAACTGGAACGTGAAGTTGGCTTGAACTGATGGCCGCATCGTTATCCGCCCCCGCCGCGCGCGGGGGTTACGTACCAAAGCGCAAGCGGCCGTCGATCTGGCTGGTGCTGCCAGTGTTGCTGCTGGTGGTGCTCAGCCTTTTGCCGCTCGCCTACGTCGGACTGAAAGCCTGGCAGGCCGGTTGGGCCGAGGCGCTGCACTTGCTGTGGCGCCCGTACGTGTTCGGCCTGCTGCGCAATACGCTGGCATTGATGGTTGGCGTAACCCTCACCTGCGGCGTGATTGGTCTGTCGCTGGCTTGGCTGCTGGAGCGCAGCAATTTGCCGGGGCGGCGCCTGTGGGGCGTGATTCTGTGCCTGCCGTTCGCGGTGCCGGCGTTTGTCAGCAGCTTCACCTGGGTCTCCTTGAGTGCGCAGTTCGAAGGGCTCGGCGGGGCGATTCTGGTGATGAGCCTGTCGAAGTATCCGCTGATCTTTCTGCCGGTAGCGGCGACCCTGCGCAATCTCGATCCCTCCCTTGAAGAATCCGCGCGCACCCTCGGGCAGAATCGCTGGGGGGTGTTTTTCCGCGTCACCCTGCCGCTGCTCTGGCCTTCGCTGTTGGCCGGTTCGCTGCTGATTGCCTTGCACATGCTGGTGGAGTTCGGCGCGCTGTCGATCATCGGCCTGCAAACCTTCACCACGGCGATCTATCAACAGTTCGAGCTGGAATTCAGTAACGCCAACGCGGCGATGCTTTCCGCGGTGTTGTTGGCGTTGTGCCTGGTGTTGTTGTGGCTGGAGCTGCGCGTGCGTGGCAAAGGCCGGCATGTGCGCACCGGGCAAGGCGCGGCGCGTCAGGCTGAGCAAGTTCGATTGGGTCGCTGGGCTCCGCTGGGTCAGTTGTATTGTCTGGCGTTGGCGATTGTCGGCAGCGGGATTCCGCTGGGCATGCTGGCGTACTGGCTGGCGGTCGGCTCATCGGCAGCCTTTCCGGCAGCGGCGATTAGCGAGGCACTGCTGTCGTCGCTGGCGTTGTCGCTGGGCGGCGCGGCGTTGTGCCTGGTGCTGGCAGTGCCGGTGGGTTTGCTGGTGGTGCGATACAAAGGCCAATTGGCGATTTGGGCTGAGCGTCTGCCGTACCTGTTGCACGCGCTGCCGGGCCTGGTGATTGCGCTGACGCTGGTGTATTTCGCCCTGCATTACGTGCCGGCGCTGTACCAGACTTCGGGGTTGTTGCTGATTGCTTATGCGCTGCTGTTTCTGCCGCTGGCTCAGGCGCCGATTCGTACTGCACTGAACAAGGCTGCGCCGCAGCTTGAAGAGGCTGCACGGACGCTGGGTGCTTCATCGTTCACGGCGTTTTGCCGGGTGACGTTGCCGATTATTTTCCCGGCATTGGGCGCGGCGTTTGCGCTGGTGTTTCTCGATGCGATGAAGGAATTGACGGCGACGCTGCTGCTGAGTCCGACCGGGCTTAACACGCTGGCGACTGAGGTCTGGGCGCATACCGCGAATGTCGAGTTTGCGGCGGCGGCGCCTTATGCGGCGTTGTTGATTTTGGTGTCCGGGTTGCCGGTGTATCTATTGACGACGCGGATGTATTTGAGCCGCTAAAAGATCGCAGCCTGCGGCAGCTCCTACAGGAGATTAATGTAGGAGCTGCCGCAGGCTGCGATCTTTTGATCCTAAGCCCTGAACTGTCCCAGACTGGCTTTCAGCTGCGCCGCCAAACCATCCAGCACCTTGCCACTCGCCGTGGTTTCCACTACCGCCTGCGCCGCTTTCTCGGCCTGCGCATGAATCGTCTCAACCCGCCCACGCACCGCCTGCGCACCCTGCGCCTGATGCGCCGCTGCCTGCGTCGCCAGACCAATCGCCGCATGCACCTGCTCAACCGAGGCCTGCACCGATTGCTGCAACCGCGCACTGTCGCGCAACACCAGCAAGCCTTCGTTAGCCTGACGCCCGGCCTGACCAATCGCCTCGACCGCCTCACGCGCACCCTGCTGCAAAGCAACAATGTGCGCCTGAATATCGCCGGTAGAGCTTTGTGTCTTGCTCGCCAACGCACGCACCTCATCCGCCACTACCGCGAACCCACGCCCGGTTTCACCCGCGCGCGCCGCTTCAATTGCCGCGTTCAGTGCCAGCAAATTGGTCTGCTCGGCGATCCCGTGGATCACCGTCAGCACCACTTCAATCTGTTCACTCTGCTGCGCCAGTCGCTGAATGACTTTCGCCCCGGTGTCGACCTGCCCGGCCAACGCCTCAATCAAGCCGCCGACCTTGGCCGACGTGCGCGTGTTTTCGTCGGTAGCCTGACGAATATCCACCACCTGCTTCAACGCCGCCTGCATCGCATGGCTTTCCGACTGCGCCTCGTCGGCCATTTGCGACAGTGCGCGCAGACTCTCCGCCACTTCATCACGCTGCATCCCGGCCGCTGCATCAGCTCCGGCATTGCGTAGAGTCATCGCGCCGATTTCCACGCCGGTACGCTGGGCGACATCGCCCGCCTCGCGCACGATCGGCTGCAACTTATCGACAAAGCGATTGACCGCCGAGGCCATGTCGCCGATTTCGTCTTTGCTGTTGATCTGTACACGCTTGGTCAGATCGCCCTCGCCCGCTGCCAGATCATCCATCGCGGCATTGAGCATCTTCAGGCGATTGACCACGCGATGGCCCAACACCACGGCCAGCAACAGCAGCACGCCGCAGCCGACCAGCGCCAGGCCCAGACCGATTCTCCAGCGCAGCGTCGCCGCGGCTTCTTGCACGGTGCTGGCGGTATTGGCTTTCATTTCAGCAGCGGTGGATTGCGCCGATTGCAGACGCGCCTGCATGGCTTTTGCGCTATCGGCGGCGGCACCTTGAAGGCTGTCGCCGACCAGTTGATCACTGCTGGCGATCAGCGCCGAGAAACGTTTGTCCAGCGCTGCCAGATCAGTTTCCACCGACGCCGTGGAAACACCCATCAGCACCTTGCCGATTTCCACGCCGTTGGGATTGATCGAGGCTTCGAGGTAGTAAGCCGACGGATCGTTTTTCGCCGCATCCAGCACCTTATCCAGCGCACGCTCGCCTTGGCCTTTTTCCAGCAAGGCTTTGTTGATCGGGTTTTCGCGGTTGAGATAACGGGTCAGGTGCTGGCCGGTGGCATCGTCGTACACCACAAACAGCACATTGGGATTGCGCTGGGCACGACGAGCGAACTCGGAGAGGGTCGGTACGTCGCTGTCCCACATCGCGCGCGGCGCAACGGAGGCGAGCAGTTGCGCCATGTCATTGGCCGATTCCTTGAGGTCTTTTTCCAGAGTCGCACGCAGCTGTGCCTGCTCTTCCTTCAGACGCGTGGACAAACCGGCGGTCAAGCGCTGGCGGGTGCTGCTCGAAAGATTGTCCAGGCTCGACGTGACTTCACGCCCGGCCTGCTCCAGTTCGCCGGAGAGTTTCTGGCTGTCGGCACCGAGGCGCACGGCCAGATCGGCTTCCAGCGCCGTGACGGTGCTCCGTGTCAGGGCGACGGCCACCAGCACTTGCACCAAAAGGGCGATACCAAGGGTAACGAATACCGGGCGCAACAAACGGCTTTGTAACAGTGAGAGAACGGCCGACACTGTGAATACCTCTACTTCTGACGCCATTAATTTGATGGCACTCTTGTAGGAAGTTTCACAGCAAAGGTCATGCCGTCCGACAGGCATAAACGACAAAGGCCCCGATTAAGGGGCCTTTGTTTTTTACATCAACGACTTATCAAGCAAACGGATGACGCAGAACGATGGTTTCATTGCGATCCGGGCCCGTCGAAATAATGTCGATCGGTGCGCCGATCAACTCTTCAACGCGCTTGATGTAGGCACGAGCGTTAGCCGGCAGCTCTTCCAGGGTTTTTGCACCCACGGTCGATTCAGTCCAGCCCGGCACTTCTTCGTACACAGGCTGCAGGCCTACGTAGCTGTCAGCGTCGGTCGGAGCAACGGCGTTGCCTTGCGCGTCTTTGTAGCCGACGCAGATGTTGATGGTTTCCAGGCCGTCGAGTACGTCCAGCTTGGTCAGGCAGATGCCCGAGATGCTGTTCACATCGATAGCGCGACGCAGGATAACGGCGTCGAACCAGCCGCAACGACGGGCACGGCCGGTGGTAGCGCCGAACTCGTGACCTTGCTTGGCCAGGTGCGCGCCGACTTCGTCGAACAGCTCAGTCGGGAACGGGCCCGAACCGACGCGAGTGGTGTAAGCCTTGGTGATGCCCAGGATGTAGTCCAGGAACATCGGGCCAACGCCCGAACCAGTTGCCACGCCACCGGCGGTGGTGTTGGAGCTGGTCACGTACGGGTAGGTACCGTGGTCGATGTCGAGCAACGAACCCTGGGCGCCTTCGAACATGATGTCTTTGCCGGCGCGACGCAGGTCGTGCAGCTCGGCAGTCACGTCGAGCATCAGCGGCTTGAGCAGCTCAGCGTATTCCTTGCACTCGGCCAGAGTCTTTTCGAACTCGATCGCCGGCTCTTTGTAGTAACCGACCAGCATGAAGTTGTGGTAATCCACCAGTTCACGCAGCTTGTCTTCGAAGCGCGGCATGTTCAGCAGGTCGCCGACACGCAGGCCACGACGAGCAACCTTGTCTTCGTACGCCGGGCCGATGCCGCGACCGGTAGTACCGATCTTCAGCTCGCCACGGGCCTTTTCACGAGCCTGATCCAGCGCTACGTGGAAGGACAGGATCAGCGGGCAGGACGGGCTGATACGCAGACGCTCGCGCACCGGTACGCCTTTCTCTTCCAGCTTGGTGATCTCGCGCAGCAGGGCGTCAGGTGCAACCACCACGCCGTTGCCGATCAGGCACTGCACGCCTTCGCGCAGCACGCCCGACGGGATCAGGTGCAAAACGGTTTTTTCGCCGTCGATCACCAGGGTGTGACCAGCGTTGTGGCCACCTTGGTAGCGCACTACGGCGGCAGCATGTTCGGTCAGCAGATCAACGATCTTGCCTTTGCCCTCATCACCCCATTGGGTGCCCAGGACTACGACATTCTTACCCATAACACTTGTCCTCATTCGCGCAAACTTGGTGCCGGCGATGGCCGGCAGGAAAACTCAAGAAGCCAGTGGCGAAACTTGCCAAAGCCCGTTCTGCTGAATCAATTGCCGGTCGCAGTCCGCATCACGGGCGGCGGCCAAAGGTTGTCCAGGCAACGCCTGAACGACACGCTGACCCTCACTGCGCAACTGGCAAACCTGCTGCCAGAGTGCCGCATCCGTACTGTCAGGCATCCAGATACCGCCAGACGGTAGCTCGATCTCAGCACGCCCCAGGGTCACCAGGGTTTTCAAGTCGGTGGAAAAGCCTGTCGCCGGACGGGCGCGACCAAAGTCGGCGCCGATGTCATCGTAGCGACCGCCCTGAGCGATGGACTGGCCAACGCCCGGCACAAACACCGCGAACACCACACCGGTGTGGTAGTGGTAGCCACGCAGCTCGCCCAGATCGAAGTACAGCGGCAGCTCCGGGAAGCGCGCCGACAGACGCTCGGCGATCGCCAGCAAATCTTCCAGTGCTGCCAGAACCGGCGCCGGCGCATTCGCCAGACGCTCGCGGGCAGCGCTCAACACTTCACGGCCGCCGCACAGATCAACCAGCGCACGCAGCATGCCGGACAGATCGGCCGGCAGACCTTCGGTCAAGGTAATGACCTCGTCGATGGCCTTGCGTTGCAGGGCATCGAACAACTGCTGCTCGACTTCACCAGACAGACCGGCGGCACGCGCCAGACCACGGTAAATGCCGACATGGCCTAGATCCATGTGCACATCCGGCACGTCGGCCAGTTGCAGCATGGCCAACATCAGGCTGATCACTTCAACGTCGCTGCTCGGGCTGGCGTCGCCGTACAACTCGGCGCCCAACTGGATCGGGCTGCGCGAGGACGACAATGCACGCGGTTGCGCATGCAGCACGCTGCCGGCGTAGCACAGACGGCTCGGGCCTTCGCGACGCAGGGTGTGCGCATCGATGCGCGCCACTTGCGGCGTGATGTCCGCCCGAAAACCCATCTGCCGGCCCGATTGCGGGTCGATGACCTTGAAGGTACGCAGATCCAGGTCCTGGCCCGCGCCGGTCAGCAGGGATTCCAGGTACTCGATATGGGGAGTCACGACAAACTCGTAACCCCAGCTCTGGAACAGATCCAACACCTGACGACGCGCGACTTCAATGCGCGCCGCCTCCGGTGGCAGTACTTCTTCGATGCCATCTGGCAGCAGCCAGCGGTCTACCGTTGCCATTACGCCATTCCCCTTTGATCCGGGCGGCCAGCACGAGGGCGAGCCTTGAGTGAAGCAGAAAATGACCAGTCCGTTCAAAACGCACGCGCATGAACGACGCAGCGAAAGGCCTGTCAGCGGCTTCGCCCATCACTTTCCTCGAAAAACGGTCGGGCCATTCAACCCGATGCCTGCAACAAAAAACAGCAATCAAACGTGCAGACGCAAAAAAGCCGGGAATTTCCCGGCTGCCGCATCATACACACGTTTTCCGAAAGGATCACCCCGCCCGAGGTTTTAGCCGCCGGGCGGAATGATTCAGGTCAACGTCGTATCAAGGCTTGGACTTTTCCAGGTAACGGAAGAAGTCGCTGCTTGGGTCGAGGACCAGTACGTCGGATTTGTTCGCGAAGCTTTCACGGTAGGCGCGCAGGCTACGGTAGAAACCGTAGAACTCCTGATCCTGACCGTAGGCCTTGGAGTAGATCGCAGCGGCCTGGGCATCACCGTCACCGCGAACCTCTTCGGATTCACGATAGGCTTCAGCCAGCAGCACGCGGCGTTGACGATCGGCGTCGGCACGGATGCCTTCTGCCAGCTCGTTACCCTTGGCGCGGTGCTCGCGAGCTTCACGCTCACGCTCGGTGCTCATACGTTCGAACACGCTGCGGTTTACTTCTTTCGGCAGATCGATGGTTTTGACCCGGACATCGATAACTTCGATACCCAGCTCCTTTTCCGCCATCGAGTTCAGCGATGCAGTGATGTCAGCCATCAGTGCATCACGCTCACCCGACACCACTTCGTGCAGGGTGCGCTTACCGAACTGGTCACGCAGACCGGATTCGAGACGGCGGGACAGACGCTCGTCGGCGATTTGCTTGAGGCCGGAAGTTGCGGTGTAGAAGCGCTCGGCATCTTTCACGCGCCACTTGGCGTAGGCATCAACCATCACGGCTTTCTTTTCCAGGGTCAGGAAGCGCTGTGTCGGTGCATCCAGCGTCATCAGACGTGCGTCGAATTTACGCACCTGGTTAACGTAAGGCACTTTCACATGCAGGCCCGGCTGAACATCAGCCTGAACCACGCGACCGAATTGCAGCAGCACCGCCCGCTCGGTCTGAGCGACGATGTAGAAGCAGTTCCAGCCCACCAGTAGCACAACGACGCCAACGATCAGGGCGATCAGCGATTTATTGCTCATCAGCGGGTCTCCCTTGTGCGCGTCTGCGGCAGGTCAGTGACGTGCGGCGCGGCATCCGTGTTGTTGCTGGCAGCGGCCGAACCGGTGACCGGCGCATTGCTGCCCGAGCTGTTCTGAATCATTTTGTCCAACGGCAGGTACAACAGGTTGCTCTGGCCGTTTTTGTTACCGGTCACGAGTACCTTGCTGGTGTTGCTGAAGACTTCCTGCATGGTGTCCAGGTACAGACGCTCGCGGGTGACTTCAGGTGCCTTGCGATACTCGGCGACCAGTTTGGTGAAGCGATCCGCCTCACCCTTGGCACGCGAGACCGTTTCGTCACGATAACCGTTGGCATCTTCGATGATGCGCTGGGCCTGACCACGGGCTTCCGGCACGACGCCGTTGGCGTAGGTTTCAGCCTGGTTGCGCGAACGCTGCTCGTCTTCACGGGCGCGGATCACGTCATCGAAGGCTTCCTGCACTTCACGCGGGGCTGCCGCGTTCTGTACGTTGACCTGAGTCACAGTGATACCGGTGCGGTAAGTATCGAGGAAGCGTTGCAGACGCTCCTTGATTTCGCTGGCCATCAATTCACGACCTTCGGTCAGCACCTGATCCATGGCGGTCGAACCCACCACGTGGCGCAGGGCGCTGTCGGTCGCATGTTGCAGGCTGATTTCCGGCTGATCGACGTTCAGCACGAAGTCCTGCAGGTTGCTGATCTTGTACTGCACGGTCAGCGGCACTTCGACGATGTTCTCGTCTTCGGTGAGCATCTGGCCCTGCTTGGTGTACGCACGCTCACGCGTTACGTTTTCCATGTACTTCTTGTCGATCGGCGGCAGGTAGATGTTCAGGCCCGGGCCGACAGTCTCGTAGTACTTGCCGAAGCGCAGCACCACGGCCTGCTCCTGCTCGTCGACCACATAGACCGCGCTGTACAGCCAGATAGCCGCCAGCACGACGAGGACGATGCCGATCAGACCGCCGAAGCCGCCACGGCTTTTGCCGGAACCCCCGCCGTCATCACCGCGTTTTTTACCACCACCGAACAACCCGTTCAGGCTTTCCTGCAGCTTTCGGAAGGCCTCGTCGAGATCTGGTGGCCCCTTGCGGTCGCCGTTATTGCGGCGTTTGCCACCCCAAGGATCCTGATTATTCGAGTTGCCACCCGGCTCATTCCAAGCCATAGCGCTCTCCATCTGATAAAGCAAAGACGCACCCACGGCGCGCCGACCAATGCTACAGAATGCCTGCCGTCACGGCACAACCGCTTCTTCAGGCTTTTATTGCAAAGTGTGTTGCTCGATGAATTCCATCGGCTGCAATCCTTCGCGGCTTACCAGTCGATTCAGCTCGACCCGGGGCAAACGAACGGCCAGCAAACTGATGCCTTCTTCGTCGTGTTCTTCTTTCTGTACCGCACCGAGCTCGAAAAACTGCGCACGCAGTCGGGCGAATCGTTGCGGCAAGCGCAGGGTACCGACAAACAAATCACTGCCGAGCAATTCGGCGATGGCTTGTTCAAGCAATTCCAGACCACTGCCATCACGCGCCGAAAGCCAGACCCGCTGGGGCTTGCCGTTTTCGTCGCGCTGGATTTGTGGCTCAACGCCTTCAAGCAAATCGAGTTTGTTATAGACCTCGAGGATCGGCAAGTCCTGGGCACCAATCTCGCCCAGCACCACCATCACCTGCTCGATCTGCAACATGCGATCCGGTTCTGCTGCATCGATCACGTGCAACAGCAGATCGGAGTTGCTCGACTCTTCGAGGGTAGACCGAAATGCTTCAACCAGCTTGTGCGGCAAGTGACGAATGAAGCCCACCGTGTCCGCCAGAACGATCGGCCCCAGGTCGTCAATGTCGAGACGGCGCAGGGTCGGATCCAGCGTGGCGAACAATTGGTCGGCCGCGTAGACGTCGGATTTCGTCACGTTGTTGAAGAGTGTGGATTTGCCGGCGTTGGTATATCCCACCAGAGAAACGGTCGGGATATCCGCACGGGAACGGCCGCGACGCGATTGCTCGCGCTGGCTGCGCACCTTCTCGAGCCGGCCCTTGATCTGGCGCAGGCGAACCCGCAGCAAACGGCGGTCGGTTTCGAGTTGGGTTTCACCCGGGCCACGCATGCCGATACCGCCACCTTGACGCTCAAGGTGAGTCCAGCCACGAACCAGGCGGGTGCTCATGTGGTCAAGCTGGGCCAGTTCGACCTGGAGCTTGCCTTCATGGGTACGGGCGCGCTGGGCGAAAATATCGAGAATCAGGCCGGTACGGTCGATCACGCGACACTCGAAAACACGTTCGAGGTTACGTTCCTGACTGGGCGTGAGGATGTGATTGAAGATCACCAGATCGGCTTCTTCAGCTTTGACCAGGTCGCGCAGTTCCTCGACCTTGCCGCTGCCAATCAGGTATTTGGCGGTTGGCCGATGACGCGGCACGTTAAAAAACGCAACGGTCTCGGCGCCGGCCGAATTAGCCAATTCCTGAAACTCCTGCGGATCTTCGCGCGCCTCAGGGTCCTGTCCATCCAAGTGAACGAGGATTACTCGCTCACCACCACCGTGGCGCTCAAAGAACAAAGGAGACTCCTATCAGGCGTTACCTGGCTCAGCGTCACCTGCTTCGGATTCGGTTGCGCTAGGCAGACGAATTGGACGAACCGGCACTACTGTCGAGATAGCGTGTTTGTAAACCATCTGGCTCACGGTGTTTTTCAGCAGGATCACGAACTGGTCGAACGACTCGATCGTGCCTTGCAGTTTGATACCGTTGACCAGGTAGATGGAAACCCCAACTTTCTCTTTACGTAAAGTATTCAAGTAAGGGTCTTGTAGCGAATGCCCTTTTGACATGTGCCGCACTCCTTTAAGGATTCAATAATAAAAAATAGGTAATTCAGATGGCTTTAGCCGCCACACCCCCAAGGATAGACGGCAATTGCAAGGACTCAGCTCAATATGGAGATGGTCCCAAGGTATTTCAAGGCGCGTGGCAGATTGTCGCAATCAAGACTGTCCAGCCAGTGTAGATCTTCCCAGCTGCGCAGCCAGGTGAACTGGCGTTTGGCTAATTGGCGCGTGGCGATGATGCCGCGCTCCTGCATGTCGGCCAACGTCAGCTTGCCATCCAGGTAATCCCAGACTTGGCGGTAGCCTACCGCACGTATAGACGGCAACCCTGAATGCAGGTCACTTCTTTTACGCAGGGCTACGACCTCGTCGATGAATCCCTGTTCCAACATAATTGTGAATCTTTGTTTAATGCGCTCGTGCAGTACCTGGCGGTTTGCCGGGGCAATGGCCAAGTTCGCGACAGTATAGGGCAATTGTTGCAGTCCCGAAGCGGCTGCTTCAGTACTTTGCGCAGATTGTTGTGCGCGCAGGGCAGTCATGCTCTGACCGCTGACTCGATAGACTTCCAGTGCCCGGCTCAAGCGCTGCGGATCGTTCGGATGAATCCGCGCTGCCGACACCGGGTCGATGACCGCCAATTGGTCGTGTAGGGCTTGCCAGCCAAGGCGTGCAGCCTCTTCCTCGATCTGCGCGCGCACCTCGGGATCAGCCGCCGGCATCTCGGCCAACCCTTCCACCAGCGCCTTGTAATAGAGCATGGTGCCGCCGACCAGCAGCGGAATTTTTCCGCGCGCGGTGATTTCCGCCATCGCTTGCAACGCATCGCGACGGAAATCCGCAGCCGAATACGCTTCCGCCGGATCGAGAATGTCGATCAAGCGGTGCGGATGTTCGGCCAGCAGTTCTTTGGAAGGTTTGGCAGTGCCGATGTCCATACCGCGATAGACCAGCGCCGAATCGACACTGATCAACTCGCACGGCAGCACCTTGGTCAGCTCGATGGCCAGATCAGTCTTGCCCGCAGCGGTCGGGCCCATCAGAAAAATCGCTGGAGGGAGCTGGCTCATCAACGACCGCGCAGGAACAGTTTGTCCAGATCGTCCAGGCCCAATTGGGTCCAGGTCGGTCGGCCATGGTTGCATTGACCGCTGCGCTCGGTGTTTTCCATATCACGCAGCAGGCCGTTCATTTCCGGCAGGGCCAGGCGCCGGTTGGCGCGGATCGCGCCGTGGCAGGCCATGGTGCCGAGCAGTTCGTTCAGGTGCGCCTGAATCCGGTCGCTGGTGCCGTACTCCATCAAGTCAGAGAGTACATCGCCGACCAAGCGGTTGGCTTCGGCTTGCTTCAACAAGGCTGGAATTTGGCGGATCGCCAGAGTTTCCGGGCCCAGCCGCTGCAATTCAAAGCCCAGACGTTGAAACCATGCGGCGTGCTCTTCAGCACAATCGGCTTCGCGCTGACTGACTGCCAAGGACTCTGGCACCAGCAATGGCTGACCGCTCAGGCCTTCGCTAGCCATGGCGATCTTTAGGCGCTCGTACATGATCCGCTCATGGGCGGCGTGCATATCGACCAGCACCAGGCCTTGGGCGTTCTCGGACAAAATATAGATGCCCTTAAGCTGCGCCAGCGCGTAACCCAGCGGCGGAATGTCTTCCTGACCGGCCGGCAGCGCATTGGCATTGGCTTCGGGCAGCGGCGCAAAAAACTCGCGATACGCAGCCTGCGCTTCGGCGGCCGGCGGCATGCCCGACTGCGGGCGCGGTGTGTATTGATACTGATAAGCGCCGCCAGCGCTGGCCCCGGACGAGGTGTTAAACGCCGGTTGCGCCTGCGGTTGTTCCAGCAGCGCATTGGCCGCCAGACGCATTTCGCCTTGCGGGCCGAACTCACCGGCATCGAGGCCGGATGGGCGAACGACGGCAGTGGTGACGGAGCCGGCCAGTTGATCTTCCGGCCGCACATCGCCCAACGCGCGGTGCAACGTGCCGTAAAGGAAGTCATGCACCATGCGCCCGTCACGGAAGCGCACTTCGTGTTTGGTAGGGTGCACGTTGACGTCGACTGCCGCCGGATCAACTTCGAAAAACAGCGCAAACGTCGGGTGACGGCCGTTGAACAGCACGTCGCGATAGGCCTGACGCACCGCGTGGGCGACCAGTTTGTCGCGCACGGCCCGGCCATTCACAAAGAAATACTGCAAATCCGCCTGACTGCGGTTGAAGGTCGGCAAACCGACCCAGCCCCACAAGTGCAGGCCGTTGCGCTCGATCTCGATCGGCAGCGCCTGCTCAAGAAAACCCGAACCGCAAATCGCTGCCACTCGCCGTGCGCGGGCCGCATCATCGTGGGCCTCGTGCAGGCTGAGGATGGTTTTGCCGTTGTGGCGCAGATGAAAAGCCACGTCGAAACGCGCCAGCGCCAGACGCTTGATCACTTCTTGCAGGTGATCGAATTCGGTTTTTTCGGTCTTGAGGAATTTGCGCCGCGCCGGGGTGTTGAAGAACAGATCACGAACTTCCACCGAGGTGCCGACCGGGTGGGCCGCCGGTTGAACCCGCGGCGCCATGTCGCGACCTTCGGTTTCAACTTGCCAGGCTTGTTCGGCATCGCGGGTACGCGAGGTCAGGGTCAGGCGCGCCACGGAGCTGATCGACGCCAGTGCCTCACCCCGGAAACCGAGGCTCATCACTTGCTCGAGGTCTTCGAGGTTGCGGATCTTGCTGGTGGCGTGACGGGCCAGCGCCAGCGGCAGGTCATCGGCGGAAATACCGCTGCCGTCATCACGCACCCGCAGCAGCTTGACGCCGCCCTGCTCGACATCGACATCGATGCGTTTGGCGCCGGAGTCGAGACTGTTTTCCAGCAACTCCTTGATCACCGAGGCCGGACGTTCAACCACCTCACCGGCGGCAATCTGGTTCGCCAGCCGTGGGCTGAGCAGTTCGATGCGCGCGGCAGCGTTCAGCACTTCGTTCATTCTTTGGACGCCAGTTCGGTGCCAGGAATGGTCAGGTGCTGGCCGACTTTCAGCTCATCACTTTTCAGATTGTTCGCGCTGCGCAGCGTGGCTGGCGACACCTGATAACGCACGCCGATCATTGCCAGGGTTTCACCCGGGCCGACACGGTGATCACGCGGGCCTTGGGCGATTTTTCCGGAATCACGCAGCCAGGCAATGTAGGTGCCCGGTGGCGGATTCTGCTGGAAGAACTGCCGCACGCCACTGCTGATCGAACGAGCCAGCGCTTGCTGGTGGCTTGAGGCCGAGAGCTTGTTCGCTTCGTTGGCGTTGGAGATAAACCCGGTTTCGACCAGGATCGACGGGATGTCCGGCGACTTCAACACCATAAACCCGGCTTGTTCCACGCGCTGTTTGTGCAACGGCGTGACGCGGCCGATGTTGGTCAGGACTTTCTGGCCGACGTTGAGGCTGGAGGTCAGCGAGGCGGTCATCGACAGGTCGAGCAACACGCCCGCGAGCATGCGGTCTTTATCGTCGAGGCTGACGTTGCCGGCACCACCGATCAAGTCGGAACGGTTTTCGCTGTCGGCCAGCCAACGCGCGGTCTCCGAGGTTGCGCCGCGATCAGACAGGGCAAACACCGAGGCGCCGAAGGCTGCCGCAGAAGGCGCGGCGTCGGCGTGGATCGACACGAACAGATCGGCGCCTTTTTTGCGGGCGATTTCGGTACGGCCACGCAACGGGATGAAGTAGTCGCCCGTACGGGTCAGTTCGGCGCGGAAGCCTTTCATGCCGTTGACCTGACGTTGCAGTTCGCGGGCGATCTGCAGCACCACGTCTTTCTCACGCTGACCGCGCGAGCCGGACGCACCCGGGTCTTCGCCACCGTGGCCGGCGTCGATCACCACAATAATGTCGCGCTTGCCGGCCGGGGCTGGGGGCAACTTGATCGCTGGTTCTGTCGGGGTGACCGGCACTGCCGGTATGGTCGCGACCGAAGGGGTCGGCGCAGGTGTTGGAGCGGGTTCGGCGTCGGCTGCGTTGTCGAACAGGTCGACCACCAGACGGTTGCCATACTGCCCGTTCGGCGCCAGCGAGAAGCTTTTCGGGGTGACGGCTTTTTTCAGGTCGATGACCACGCGCAGGTCGGTCGGCGTGCGTTGTGCCGAGCGCATGGCGGTGATCGGGGTGTTCGCGGTCTGCAATTTCAGCGGCGCACCCAAGGTGGCGCCATTGATGTCGATCACCAGCCGATCCGGAGCGGTCAGGGTGAAGACGCTGTGCTGCACCGGGCCGCTCAGGTCGAAGACCAGTCGCGTGTTATCCGGCGCTCGCCACAAGCGCACGCTGTTGACCTTTGAATCGGCCACAGCGTTGACGGTTACTGCCATCAACAACAGTCCAACGGCAGCCACCAACGCGCGAAAGCGCATACCTAACCCCATCATTTAATTGGATTCCAATGCCAAAGCGGCACACCAGGCCTCGCCACGCGAGCCCTGGGATAAAATTTTCAGCGAACGCCCGCTGTCTTGCGGGCTAATGGTAATGGTCAGGTCAGGCTTTGGCAAAAAGCCTGCACCTTTATCGGGCCACTCGATCAGGCACAGCGCATCGTCTTCGAAGTAATCGCGGATGCCGAGAAACTCCAGCTCTTCCGGATCGACCAGTCGATACAGGTCGAAGTGGAAGGCGCGGACGTCACCGATCTCGTAGGGCTCGACCAACGTGAAGGTCGGACTTTTTACCGAGCCCACGTGGCCCAGGCCACGAATGATGCCCCGCGACAGCGTGGTTTTGCCCATCCCGAGGTTGCCTTCCAGAAAAATCAGGCCGTGGCCCTGGGTCACGCGGGCGATCCGTGCGCCAAAGTCGCTCATGGCCTGTTCATCGGCCAGGTACAGGGTTACTTCAGACACGGTGCTTGCTCCTCCAACAACTGACGAATGGCTGGAATCAGATCACTGGCCGCCAGCCCACGGCCCAATTTGCCTTGTTGCGCCCCGGCGTTGGCGTGCAGCCACACGGCCAGACACGCGGCGTCGAAACTTTGCATACCCTGCGCCAGCAAGGCGCCGGTCAAACCGGCCAGCACATCGCCCAACCCGGCCGTCGCCATCGCCGGGTGGCCCTGATGACACAGCGCCAGACGCCCATCGGGATGTGCGATCAGAGTACCCGCACCTTTGAGAGTTACAGTCGCTGCGTATTTTTTGCTCAATGCCCGCGCGGCGGCCGGTCGGTCAGCCTGCACTTCGGCGGTACTGATGCCGAGCAGCCGCGCCGCTTCGCCGGGATGCGGGGTGATCACGCAATCCTTGGGCAGCAGCACCAAACCGCTCGCCAGCAGGTTCAACGCATCGGCGTCCCACACCTGCGGCAACAGCGCATTAGCAGCCGCCGACAGTAGAGCTCGCCCCCAACTGGCCTGGCCGAGTCCGGGGCCGATCACCAGTGTCGAGACTTTTTCCAGCAAGCCCATCAATTGATTGGCCGACGATGTGCCGAGCGTCATCACCTCCGGCACACGAGTCAGCGCAGCCGGGACATGCTCCGGGCGCGTCGCCAGCGAAACCATACCGGCGCCGCTGCGCAAGGCGCTTTCGGTGCTGAGCAGGATCGCCCCACCAAACCCGTGATCGCCACCGATCAGCAGCACATGGCCGAAACGACCTTTGTGCGAAGTCGGCGTACGCGCCGCCAGTTTCGGAAGATTAGCCGGGTTGAGCCGTTGGGCGATGACCGGAATGTCACGATAGATGTCGGCACTGGCTTGCAGATCATTAAACAGCAACGAGCCGATGTGATCCGCCGCATCGCCGGTGAACAAACCGAGTTTCAGCGCGATAAAGGTCACCGTCAGATCGGCCTGCACGGCGGCGCCGAGCACATGACCGGTGTCAGCGCACAATCCGGAGGGGATATCGACGGACGATACCGGCAAGCCGCTGGCGTTAATGGCTTTGATCGCCGAGAGGTAAGGCTCGCGCACGTCACCGCTCAAACCGGTGCCGAGCAAGGCATCAAGAATGACGCCACGAAGTTCGCTGTGAGCCTGCCAGCCTTGCACCGCGACGCCTTCAGCCAGCGCCTCGGCATGGGCCAGCGCGGCATCGCCCTGCAATCGCTGCGGATCGCCGACTGCCAACACCCGCACCTGCCAGCCGGCTCGCTGTGCCATGGCCGCGACCAGATAACCGTCGCCAGCATTGTTGCCATGCCCGGCCAGCACCGTCAGTTCGGTCGCCGACGGCCATTGCCGAACCAGCGCGCGCCACGTTGCATGCGCCGCGCGCTGCATCAATTCGAAGCCCGGCGTGCCGGCGGCAATCAACCGCGCATCGAGTTCGCGCACCTGTGCGGCGCCATACAGCGCGTCGGGTAATTCATCTTTCGTGTGCGGCATGCGTCTTCGGGCTCCGATGTCTGGCAGAATTATACGCACCTCAGCTCCGGTTTCTCTCGCCTCATGTCCGCCATCACCACAGACCTGCCCGCCCTCGCCCAATCGATCAAGGATTGGGGCCGCGAGCTGGGCTTTCAGCAAGTCGGCATCAGCGGTCTGGATCTCGCCGAGCATGAACAACATCTGCAGCGCTGGCTTGCGGCCGGCTACCACGGCGAAATGGACTACATGGGTGCCCACGGCAGCAAACGCTCGCACCCGGAAGAACTGGTGCCGGGCACGTTGCGCGTGGTTTCGTTGCGCATGGACTACCTGCCGGGCGACACCGAAATGGCCAAACGCCTGGCCCAACCGGAAAAAGCTTACGTCTCGCGTTATGCCTTGGGCCGCGATTACCACAAATTGATCCGTAAACGTGTGCAGCAATTAGCCGACAAGATTCAATCCGAGATCGGCCCGTTCGGTTTTCGCGCCTTTGTCGACAGCGCGCCGGTGCTGGAAAAAGCCATCGCCGAGCAGGCCGGACTGGGCTGGATCGGTAAAAACACCTTGGTGCTGAACCGCAAGGCTGGCAGCTACTTCTTCTTGAGCGAGTTGTTCGTCGACTTGCCGTTGCCGGTCGATGATCCGCACAGCACCGAACATTGCGGCCGCTGCACCGCGTGCCTCGACATCTGCCCGACCAATGCCTTCGTCGGCCCCTATGTGCTGGACGCGCGACGCTGCATTTCGTACCTGACCATCGAACTGAAAAACGCGATCCCTGAAGACCTGCGCCCACTGATCGGCAACCGCGTGTTCGGCTGCGATGACTGCCAGATCGTCTGCCCGTGGAACCGTTTCGCCAAACCCTCTGGGGAGAGCGACTTCAAACCACGGCACAATCTCGACAATGCGGAACTGGCTGAGTTGTTTATGTGGGACGAGGATAAATTCCTCAGCAGCACCGAAGGCTCACCGCTACGCCGCGCCGGGTATGAGCGTTGGTTGCGCAATCTGGCGGTAGGGCTCGGTAACGCGCCGTCGAGCATTCCAGTGCTGGAAGCGTTGAAGGCACGGCGGGATTATCCGTCAGAGCTGGTACAAGAACACGTCGAATGGGCTCTGAAACAACACGGAATCGCATAATCCCCTGTAGGAGCTGCCGCAGGCTGCGATCTTTTGATCTTGAACGTCAAAAGATCGCAGCC
>NZ_JASCPK010000048.1:0-36963 GCF_029959385.1 Pseudomonas sp. PS01303 | reverse complement strand
GGGCAAGCCTTGCTCCTACATCGGTCTCTGTAGGAGCAAGGCTTGCCCGCGAAGCTTTTAAAGGGCCAGCGGTGCTCGTTCGCAGAGGGTCGCCAACGCCTTCGCCCATTGCGGGTCGTCGTTCAGGCACGGCACAAGAATCAACTCCTCGCCTCCCGCTTCGCGGAACTGTTCCTTGCCGCGATCACCAATCTCTTCCAGCGTTTCGATGCAGTCGGCGACAAACGCCGGGCACATCACCAGCAACTTCTTCACGCCGCTTTTACCCAACTCATCCAGCCGCGTTTCGGTGTACGGCTCGATCCACTTTGCCTTGCCCAACCGCGACTGAAACGACACCGACCACTTGCCGTCCGCCAATCCCATGCGCTCGGCGAACAGCGCGGCGGTGCGCAGGCATTGCGCGCGATAACAGGTGGCTAATACCGCCGGCGAAGCGTTCTTGCAGCAGTCTTCGTTCTTGAAACAATGATTGCCCGTCGGGTCGAGCTTGGTCAGGTGCCGCTCCGGCAAGCCATGAAAGCTCAGCAGCAAGTGATCGTAATCCTGCAGCAGATGCGGCTTGGCACTTTCAACCAGCGCGTCGAGGTATTCCGGCTGATCGTAGAACGGTTGCAGCACCGACAATTGCACATTCAACTTCTTCTCACGAATCACCCGTTTGGCTTCTTCGATCACCGTGGTCGTGGTGCTGTCGGCGAACTGCGGATACAGCGGCGCCAGCGTGATGCGTTTGTGCCCCGCCGCGACCAGTTTCAGCAAGCAGGTTGCAATCGACGGCTCGCCGTAGCGCATCGCCAGTTCGACCGGCCCTTGCGTCCACTGCGCCTTCATCTGCTGTTGCAGACGTTGGCTGAGCACCACCAGTGGCGAGCCCTCCTCCCACCAGATCGACGCGTAGGCATGGGCTGACTGCTCCGGGCGTTTGATCAGGATCAGCGACACCAGCAAACGCCGCACCGGCCATGGCAGGTCGATCACGTACGGATCCATCAAAAACTGATTGAGGTAACTGCGCACATCGGCCACCGAAGTGGAGGCCGGGGAGCCCAGGTTGACCAGAAGCAAGGCGTGATCGGTCATGCAACGTCCTATTTCAGAGGCGGCTGGAGAGATCATCCAAAGCCGCACGTAATTCCGTGAACTGGAAAGTGAAACCCGCTTCCAGCAAGCGTGCCGGCGTAGCCTTCTGGCCGCCGAGCAACAACAAAGACATCTCGCCGAGACCGACCTTCAGTGCCAGGGTCGGCATCGGCATAAACGCCGGGCGGTGCAATACGCTGCCCAGGGTTTTGGCAAATTCGCGATTGCGCACAGGTTGCGGCGCGCACGCATTATAAGGACCACTGGCCTGCTCGCGGTGCAGAAGAAAATCAATCAGGGCGATTTGATCATCGATATGAATCCACGGCATCCATTGCCGACCGTTGCCCAAAGGCCCGCCCAGCCCAAGCTTGAACGGAAACAGCAGCCGCGACAAAAAGCCGCCCTCGGCCGACAGCACCAGACCGGTTCGCACCAGCACCACGCGAATACCCTGCATTTCAGCACGCTGAGCGGTTTCTTCCCAGGCGATGCACAGCTGACTGGCGAAGTCGTCGATCACCGGCGGCGATTCTTCCGTCAGCTCACGTTCGCCACCATCGCCGTACCAGCCGATCGCCGAGCCGGAAATCAACAGCGCCGGTTTCTGCGCGCGGGTTTCGAGCCACGCCAGCAAGGTTTCCGTCAGCGTGATGCGACTGCTCCACAGCAACGCCTTGCGCCGATGCGTCCACGGCCGATCGGCAATCGGCGCGCCAGCGAGGTTGATGATCGCGTCTAACGGCTCATCACCCACGTCTTCGAGACGAGCGATGCCGCGCACCTGTGCGCCGCAAATTTTCGCGACTTTTTCCGGCGTGCGGCTCCATACCGTCAGACGATGACCCTGCGCGGACCAGTGTCGGCAGAGTTGTCGGCCGATCAAACCAGTACCGCCGGTCAGCAATATGTGCATGACATCTTCCTCGCGTGGCGTTTAACCCGGATCACTAGTCTATTTTTAAAAGCAGGGATCTTTTCTATCGGGCAGGCTCTATTGTTTAACCATAGGCCAAGCTGTCAGAACGAGAACGCTAGAAGTTATACCAGAAAACAAAATTGTACAGGTTTCAATCACGGCGTAGTCTGTACAGAAAGGTAAACGAGGCCCCTATGACTGTACCTATCGCAATCATCGGCACCGGCATCGCCGGGCTCTCCGCCGCCCAGGCTCTGACAGAGACCGGGCATACCGTGCAACTGTTCGATAAAAGCCGCGGCAGCGGCGGGCGCATGTCGAGCAAGCGCAGCGACGCCGGTTCGCTGGACATGGGCGCGCAATATTTCACCGCCCGCGACCGTCGCTTCGTCACCGAAGTACAGCGTTGGCAAAGCCAGGGCTGGGTCGCCGAGTGGACGCCGCAGCTCTACACCTATCAGGGCGGGCAACTGAACCTGTCGCCGGACGAGCAGACACGCTGGGTCGGCGCGCCGCGCATGAGCGCCATCACCCGTGGTTTGCTCGACGGTCTGGAAGTGCATTTCGCCTGCCGCATCACCGAGGTATTTCGCGGTGAAGAGCACTGGCATTTGCAGGACGCCGAAGGTTTCACCCACGGCCCCTTCAGCCACGTGGTGATCGCCACGCCGGCGCCGCAAGCCACGGCATTATTGGCCGCGGCACCGAAACTCGCCGGCGCCGCTGCCGGGGTGAAGATGGATCCGACGTGGGCCGTTGCCCTCGCCTTTGACACGCCTTTGGATACGCCAATCGAAGGCTGCTTCGTGCAGGACAGCCCACTCGACTGGCTGGGGCGCAACCGCAGTAAACCCGGCCGCGATAACACCCTCGACACGTGGGTGCTGCACGCGACCAGCGCATGGAGTCGGCAACACATCGACCTGTCCAAGGAAGCGGTGATCGAGCATCTGCACGGTGCATTCGCTGAACTGCTGCACAGCGCGATGCCGGCGCCGAGCTTCAGCCTCGCCCATCGCTGGCTCTATGCACGCCCGGCAACCGGGCATGAATGGGGCACGCTGGCCGACGCCGATCTGGGCTTGTATGCCTGCGGCGACTGGTGCCTGTCCGGGCGTGTGGAGGGTGCATGGTTGAGTGGTCAGGAGGCTGCGCGCCGCTTGCACGAACACCTGCAATGAACCGCATCAATCCGCGCAAATTGCTGCTGTCGAAATGGACAGCAGCCCAGCCGCAGAATCGCGAAAAGCATTTTCTGGTGACCGAATTGTTCCGCGATGAGGAAGGCACGGTGCTGGAAGTTGAGTTGCAGGCGGTGCTGACCAAACGCGCCGAACGCCTCGATTGGCAAATCCTCAAGAACAACGACAACTGGGTATTGGGCTGGCAATAACGCCTTCGCTTTTGTAGGAGCAAAGCTTGCTCGCGAAAGCGTCTTTTCATTCAGCGTTGATATCGAATATGAAATAGCTTTCGCGAGCAAGCTTTGCTCCTACGAGGGTGGATCGCGAGAAAAGTTATACAAACAATTTGACTTGTACACCTTTGAATCTATGCTAACGCAATGTTGTACAGAGATTGCACTCTGTACAGGTTTAGATTCGAGGTGCCTATGCTTGCCCTGCCCGCTGCCAAACCGAAGATCGCCATCAGCGCCTGCCTGTTGGGTGCCGAGGTGCGCTACAACGGTGGCCACAAGGAATCGCGCCTGTGCAGCCGCACCCTCACTGAATATTTTGAATTCGCCCCGGTTTGCCCGGAAGTCGCTATCGGCCTCGGCATTCCGCGCGAGCCGATTCGCCTCGTCGGTGATCCCGAACATCCGCAAGCCATCGGCACAGTCAATCCGGCGATCAACGTCACCCAGCCACTGGCCGAATACGGCGAGAAAATGGCCGCTGAACTTGATGACATCTGCGGCTACATCTTTATGCAGCAATCGCCGTCCTGCGGGCTGGAGCGGGTCAAGGTTTATCACGCCAACGGCGCTCCGGTGAATGGCGGCGGGCGTGGCATTTACGCCCAAGCCTTCTGCGCGCAACACCCGGATTTGCCCGTGGAAGAAGCCGGGCGTCTCAACGACCCGGTGCTGCGGGAAAACTTCATCACCCGCGTGTTTGCCTACAGCGCCTGGCAGCAAGTGCTCGCCGATGGCCTGAGCCGTCGCGCCCTCACCGAATTTCACTCGCGCTACAAATACCTGCTGATGGCCCACAACCCGCTGCAATACAAAGCGTTGGGCAAACTGCTGGGCAACATGGCGCACACCGATCCCGCCGAACTCGGCCCGCGCTACTTCAGCGAACTGATGGCCGCGCTGAAAAAATGCGCCACGCGCGGCACGCACTGCAATGTGCTGCTGCACATCAGCGGTTACCTGAAACAGGTGATCAGCGCCGAAGACAAACAGGAAATGGTGCACGTCATCGATCAATACCGCCTCGGCATCGTGCCACTGGTGGTGCCGTTGACGCTGCTCAAGCATCACTTTCGCCAACACCCCGATCCGTACATCGCGCAACAGGTTTACCTGCAACCGCACCCGGAAAACCTCAGCCTGCGAAACGCCATCTGATGAACGACAAACTCGACTCCAGCGCCCAGGAAGACCTCGGCGCCGATTTCAAGAAAGCCCTCGACGAAGGCTGGTTGCCGATCCGCGAAGTCGCGCGGCAAACCGGCGTCAACGCGATCACTTTGCGCGCGTGGGAACGTCGCTACGGGCTGATCGTGCCGCAACGCACGCCCAAGGGCCATCGACTGTATTCGGCTGAGCATGTGCAACGAATTCTGGCGATCCTGACCTGGCTCAATCGTGGCGTTGCAGTCAGCCAGGTCAAGCCGCTGCTCGACACCCCGCAAGCCTTCAGCGAACCGGTGGAAAACGATTGGCAACGCCTGCGTCAAACATTGCTCGCCGCCGTCACCCAGCTCAACGAGCGCAACCTCGACGACAGCGTCAACCAAGCGATGGCGCTGTACCCGCCGCGCACCTTGTGTGAGCAGTTGTTGATGCCGCTGCTGGCTGAGCTCGAACAACGCTGGCAGGGCCAATTCGGTGCGCAGATGGAGCGCACGTTCTTTTTTTCCTGGCTGCGCAGCAAATTCGGTGCGCGCATCTACCATAACAATCGTCAGTTGCACGCCGCGCCGCTGCTGTTGATCAACCACTCCGACCTGCCACTGGAACCGCATCTGTGGCTATGCGCGTGGCTGATCAGCAGCGCCGATTGCCCGGTGCAAGTGTTTGACTGGCCGTTACCGGCCGGCGAACTGGCGCTGGCCGTCGAACACCTGCAAGCCCGTGGCGTGCTGCTCTATTCGAGCAAGGCCATGAACCTTGCCCACCTGCCCAAGCTACTGAACGGAGTCAGTTGCACAAAAATGATTGTCGGACCAACGGTATGCATCCACCACGCCGAGTTGTCCGTAAGAACTTCCGAGATCGCTGATGTGTACCTGGCTGAAGATGCGCTGTCAGCGCACCAGGTACTCGTTCAGCGTGGACTGATTTAATGATGGGTTTAATGTCATGCAATTGATCTGGCTGCGCAGCGACTTGCGCCAACACGACAACACCGCCCTCGCGGCCGCCGCAGCCCGCGGCCCGACCGTGGCCGTGTACCTGTTGAGCCCGCAGCAGTGGCTGGAGCACGACGATGCCGCGTGCAAGGTCGACTTCTGGTTACGCAATCTCAAAGAACTGAGCAACACCCTCGGCGAGCTGAACATCCCCTTGTTGATCCGCACTGCCAATCATTGGGATCAGGCTCCAGCGGAGCTGCTCAAGCTGTGCCGCGAACTGAAGGTCGAAGCGGTTCACGTCAACGAAGAATACGGTGTCCACGAAAGCCGTCGCGATGCCGCCGTGGCGGAAACCCTGCAGGCCGAAGGCATCGAGTTTCACAGCTACCTCGATCAACTGCTGTTCAAACCGGGCACCGTGCTGACCAAAACCGACACCTATTTCAAGGTGTTCAGCCAGTTCAGAAAGGTCTGCTACGAACGTCTGCACCGCTCCATGCCGACGCTGGTCAAGGCGCCCGGCAAACAGGCAACACTCAAGGTCGACAGCGACCCGATTCCTGACTCGGTCAAAGGCTTCGCCACCCCAAGCGAATCCCTGCAAGCCCTGTGGCCGGCCGGTGAAGAAGAAGCGCGCCGCCGCCTCGACACCTTCACCGACGCGCAGATCGAATACTACAAAAGCGAACGCGACTTCCCGGCCAAACCCGGCACCAGTCAGCTCTCGGCGTACCTCGCCGCTGGCGTGATCTCACCGCGCCAATGCCTGCACGCCGCGTTGCAAAGCAATCAGGGCGAATTCGAAAGCGGCAACGTCGGCGCCGTCACCTGGATCAACGAACTGCTCTGGCGCGAGTTCTACAAACACATTCTGGTCGGCTACCCACGGGTTTCGCGTCACCGTGCTTTCCGCCCGGAAACCGAGGCCTTGGCCTGGCGTGATGCGCCGGAGGAACTCAAGGCTTGGCAAGAAGCGCGCACCGGCCTGCCGATCATCGACGCGGCGATGCGCCAATTGCTCGAAACCGGCTGGATGCACAACCGTCTGCGCATGGTCGTGGCGATGTTCCTGACCAAAAACCTGTTGATCGATTGGCGCGAAGGCGAGCGCTTTTTCATGCGTCATCTGATCGACGGCGATCTGGCGGCGAACAACGGTGGCTGGCAATGGAGCTCCTCGACCGGCACCGACTCCGCGCCGTACTTCCGCATTTTCAATCCGTTGAGCCAGTCGGAGAAATTCGACAGCGAAGGCCTGTTCATCAAGCACTGGCTGCCGGAACTCGCCGGGCTGAACAAAAAGGAAATCCACAACCCGGCCAACCTTGGCGGACTGTTTGGCGTCGCCGATTATCCGTCGCCAATCGTCAATCTCAGCGCCTCCCGCGAGCGCGCACTGGCCGCGTTCAAGAGCCTGCCATCGCGCACGGCAATGGAGGGCAGTGATGAGTGAATTCCTGCGCCGCTTCGCCCAACAATTTTGCAAGTTGAACAAAGACAACCTGCACCGGCTGGGCGAGCTGTACAGCGATGACATTCACTTCACCGACCCGTTGCACGAAGTGCAGGGGCTCAAGCAACTGCACGATTATTTCAGCGAGCTGTACGCCAACGTCAGCGAGCTGCGGTTTGATTTTCATGGCTTCGATCAGATCAGCGACGGCGAAGGCTATCTGCGTTGGGTCATGAGTTACCGCCATCCGCGCCTGGCGAGTGGTCAGGTGATTCGCGTCAGCGGCTGCTCGCATCTGCTTTGGCGCGATAAGGTTTATCGCCACCGGGATTACTTCGATGCCGGGGCGCTGTTGTATGAACATTTACCCGTATTGGGCCGGGTCATCGCCTGGCTAAAAAGGAGAATGGGATGAGTCGTACACCTCCACGGCGCTATTGGTTGACCGGCGCCAGCAGTGGCATCGGCGCGGCGCTCGCTGAAGAGATTCTGAAAAGCGGCGCGCACCTGGCGGTCAGCTCGCGCTCGGTCGCGGCACTGAAAGTCTTGTCGCAACGCTATCCGGGCCAGGTTTTAGTGGTGCCGGGGGATTTGACCAACAGTCAGACCGTGCGCGAAATCGGTGAGCAGATCGCTGAAGTCTGGGGCTCGCTGGATTCGGTGATTCTCAACGCCGGCACCTGTGAATATGTCGACGCCAAGCAGTTCGATGCGTCGATCATCGAGCACGTGGTGCGCACCAATCTGCTCGCCAGCAGCTATTGCATCGAAGCCGCCCTGCCGCTGTTGCGCAAAGGCACCGCGCCGCATCTGATCGGTGTCGCCAGTTCAGTGACGTACCTGCCGCTGCCTCGGGCCGAAGCCTATGGCGCGTCGAAGGCCGGACTGCGTTATCTGTTCGAATCGCTGCGCATCGATCTGGCGGATGAAGGCATCGAAGTCACCATCGTCAGCCCCGGTTTCGTCGAAACGCCGCTGACCGCGAAGAACGATTTCCCGATGCCGCTCAGTTGGCCTGTGGATAAAGCCGCGCGGCACATCTTCGCCAAGCTCAAGGATCGGCCACTGGAAATCGCCTTTCCGGCGCTGTTCATGGCCGCGTTGTGGCCGCTGTCGAAATTGCCGGCCAGCCTGCAACTGGCGATCGGCAAGCGCATGGTGCGTAAATCGCCGCCGCTGCGGGATCCAGCATGAAAATCGCCATCGTCGGCAGCGGGATCGCCGGGCTCACCTGCGCCCACCTGCTCAATCGCCGACATGACGTGCACGTGTTCGAGGCCAGCGACTGGGTCGGTGGCCACACGCATACGGTCGAAGTGACGGTCGACGGCCAGCAGTACGCGGTGGACACCGGGTTTATCGTGTTCAACGACTGGACGTACCCGAATTTCATCCGCTTGCTCGGCCAGCTCGGCGTGCCGTTCAAAGCCACCGAAATGAGTTTTTCGGTGAGCGACCCGGACACCGGTCTGGAGTACAACGGCAACAACCTCAACAGCCTGTTCGCCCAGCGCAGCAATCTGTTGTCGCCTGCGTTCTGGGGCATGTTGCGCGACATTCTGCGCTTCAATAAAGAAGCCCAGCGCGACCTCGCCGAGCTGCGCATTTCCAGCGACATGACCCTCGACGATTACCTGAAAGCAGGCAACTACGGCGAGCGTTTTATCCTGCATTACATCGTGCCGATGGGCGCGGCGATCTGGTCGATGCCGATGGCCGAGATGCTCAATTTTCCGCTGCAATTCTTTGTGCGCTTCTTCAAGAATCACGGGCTGTTGTCGGTGAGCAATCGTCCGCAATGGCGGGTGATCGAGGGCGGTTCCAGCGCTTACATTGCGCCGCTGACCGCCGCGTTCAAAGACAAGATCCGCCTCAATTGCCCGGTAACGCGGGTCGATCGTGACGAGCACGGCGTAGTTATCCACAGCGCGGCGGGCAGCGAGCAGTTCGACAAAGTGGTGTTTGCCTGCCACAGCGATCAGGCCCTGCAATTGCTCGCCGAGCCGAGCGATGCCGAACGCGAGATCCTCGGCGCCCTGCCCTACGCCGACAACGAAGTGGTGCTGCACACCGACACGCGTTTGCTGCCGACTCGCAAACTGGCCTGGGCCAGCTGGAATTATCGGCTTAGCGGCGCCGGCCACACTCACGCCGCCGTCACTTACGACATGAACATTCTGCAAGGCATTCAGAGCGACACCACGTTCTGCGTCAGCCTCAATCAGAGCGCCGGCATCAGCCCGTTCAAAGTGCTCGCCAGATACACCTACGCTCATCCGCAATACAGCCTCGCGGCGGTAGCGGCGCAAAATCGCTGGGCGGAATTGGACGGTGCGCAACACACGCATTTTTGCGGCGCTTACTGGGCCAATGGTTTCCATGAAGACGGCGTGGTCAGCGCGTTGCGCGTGGCTTCGGCGTTCGGGGAAACCTTATGAACAGCGCCCTTTATAGCGGCTGGATCGGCCATCGGCGCTTCTCGCCGCGCAAGCATCAATTTCGCTACAAGATCGGCTTGCTCTATCTCGATCTCAGCGAGCAGGACGCCGTGCTCGCGCTGTCGCCGCTGGCAGGTCGCAGCCGATTTGCACCGTTCTCCTTTCGCGAGACCGACTACCTCAAATCCTTCACCAGTCGCGGCGTGCGTTTGATTGATGCCGTGCGCCAACAGGTCGGCGCCGCCATCGGTCACGAACCGCAAGGCGCGATCTGCCTGCTGACCCAGGTGCGCAGCTGGGGTTTGTCGTTCAATCCGGTGAGTTTCTTTTATTGCCACGAGGCCGATGGGCAGCTGGCAGCGATCGTCTGCGAAGTCACCAACACGCCGTGGCGCGAGCGTTATCACTATGTGTTGCCGGCCCGTGCGCCGAGCAATCTGCAGGATTTTCACCAGCATTTTGCCGTGGCCAAGGCCTTTCACGTTTCGCCGTTTCTGCCGCGCGACCTCGAATACCGCATGAGCTTCAGCCCCGCCGCGAAAAATCTCGGCGTACACATGGCCGACTGGCAGGGCGAGGAAAAACTGTTCGACGCGACGCTCAATCTGCAACGCGAAGCCCTCGACCGTCGCAGCCTGCATCGCTACCTGAAACGCTTTCCGTGGATGACCGCAAAAACCGCGTTGGCCATTTACTGGCAAGCGCTGCGGCTGTTGCTTAAACGCGTACCGATTTTTGCTCACCAGGCTGCCGACGGCAGCTTTCAAACCGCCACTGTGCCTCCCAAGGAGCACCGCCATGAAATCCTCTAGCCTGTCGGTCAGTCGGCTCAGCACCAACGGTTTGACCGGTTCGTTGCTGCGCCGCGGCGTATTGCGCCAATTGGGTCAGCTCAAACACGGGCAACTGCTGGTGGTCGAGGATGGCGAACGGTTGATGTTTGGCACGCCGGGCAGTGCCTTGCTCGGGGAAATCCATGTGCTGGATTCGGCCCTGTGGGGCATGGTTGCCAGCAACGGTTCGATCGGCGCTGGCGAGGCGTTTATTCACGGTTACTGGAGTTCGCCGGATCTGACGGCGGTGGTGCGTGTGTTCGTCAGCAACCTTGAGGTGCTCGATGCGATGGAGGGCGGCCTGGCCCGCATCCGTCGGCCGTTGGTGCAAGGTCTGCACTGGCTCAATCGCAATACACGCAAGGGTTCGCAGAAGAACATCGCGGCGCATTACGACCTCGGCAATGACCTGTTCGAACAGTTTCTCGACCCGACCATGATGTATTCGGCGGCGCAATTTCTTACCCCGGAAGACACGCTGGAGCAGGCGCAACTGAACAAACTGGAGCGCATCTGCCAGAAGCTCGCGCTCAAGCCCAGCGACCATTTGCTTGAGATTGGCACTGGTTGGGGCAGCATGGCGCTTTATGCGGCGCAGAATTACGGTTGCCGCGTGACCACCACGACGCTGTCGAAAGAGCAGTACGCCTTCACCGCCCAGCGAATCGAGCAACTCGGTTTGCAGGATCAAGTAACGCTGCTGCTGGAGGACTACCGCGACCTCACTGGCGAGTACGACAAACTGGTGTCGATCGAGATGATCGAAGCGGTCGGCCATCGCTTCCTGCCGACCTATTTCAAACAGTGCGCGCACTTGCTCAAGAGCAACGGCTTGATGCTGATCCAGGCGATCACCATCCGCGAGCAACGCTACGAACAGGCCAAGCGCGGCGTCGACTTCATTCAGCGCTACATCTTCCCCGGCGGCGCCCTGCCCTGTGTGCAGAAGATGCTCGAAGTGGTCAGCCGCGACACCGACATGAACCTGCTGCACATGGAAGATTTCGGCCTGCATTACGCCAAGACCCTGCGCCTGTGGCACGAGAACTTCCGCCGCGCCCATGGCCGTTTGACCGAGCTGGGTTACGACGATTATTTCCTGCGGCTGTGGGAGTTTTACCTGTGCTACTGCGAAGGTGGTTTCCTCGAACGCACCATCGGCACCGCGCAATTACTGCTGGCCAAACCCGCGGCGATGACTGCGCCATTGCTTGGCCGCTTCGATGCTTGAGCGAGTTGCCAATGCCGTGTTGTTCCAGATCGGCTGGCTGACCTGCGTAATCGGCGGCAACAGTTTGTGGTTATTGCTGGCGTTGGCAGTGCTGGTGATTCATCTGCGCTGGATCAGCAGTTGGGCGGCTGAGGGACGTTTGATTCTCAGCGTGGTGATTGTCGGTACAGCGGTGGACGGCGTTTTGCGCGGCGCCGGCGTGTTTGAATTTCAGGATCAATCGCCGCTGATTCCGCTGTGGCTGATGCTGCTGTGGGCGTTGCTTGCGACCACGTTGCGGCACTGTCTGCAATGGAGTGGCCGGCCCTGGTGGCTGGCGAGTGGGTTGGGCGCGGTGGGTGGCGCGTTGTCGTATTACGGCGGTGGACGACTCGCCGGGGTGCAATTTCCCTACGGCGAATTACCGACACTGATTG
Source organism: Pseudomonas sp. PS01303 (assembly GCF_029959385.1). NCBI lineage: Bacteria > Pseudomonadati > Pseudomonadota > Gammaproteobacteria > Pseudomonadales > Pseudomonadaceae > Pseudomonas > Pseudomonas sp. PS01303. The sequence goes on along the minus strand of NZ_JASCPK010000048.1, from coordinate 25,065 downwards.
GCATCGGCCTGCTCTGGGCACTGTTGTTTCCGCTTTTGCACACCATGGCGCGGCGACTGGCGGGCTGAGCGTCTGTCAGACCATTCACACGCACCGCAGCGACTGCCTTACACTGCCGCCATGAAAACCATTCCCCACCAGCAAATCACCGAGCCCGCAGTCACCTGCTCGACCTGCGCGGCGTGCTGCTGCCAGCTCGAAGTGATGCTGATCACCGACACCGGCGTGCCTGATCGCTTTATCGATACCGATGAGTGGGGCGGCGAAGTGATGCTGCGTCTGGACGACGGCTGGTGCGCGGCGCTGGATCGCGACACGATGATGTGCACGATCTACGAAAAACGCCCGCTGATCTGCCGCGAATTCGAAATGGGCGCCCCCGAGTGCCTCGAAGAACGCCAAGGCATCACCACAGCGTACCGCTGATCCAAAAAACAAAAGATCGCAGCCTTCGGCAGCTCCTACATGGGATTGTGTTTCACCTGTAGGAGCTGCCGAAGGCTGCGATCTTTTGATCTTGCTTACAACGGCATTGTGTAGTGCAGCGCGTAGCTTTCTACGCCGTCGTTACTGCTGGCCAGGCCGGCGTTGGAATAGTGCGTCGCACGGATCCCGACTTCATGCCCGCCATTGAAACGCAGACCGAAACCGATACGGTCTTCGAACTGGAGCGAGCCGCCAATGTTGTTGGATTCGTACTTGGTGTTGGAGAACGCGGCAACGCCGATCCCCGCTTCAACGTACGGTTTGACCGACTGGCCGGCAAACTCGTAAACAAATACCGGCGAGAACGACAGGCTGTTGTTGCTGGAGGTCTTGTCACCTTCCCAATACGTATAGGCGCCGCTCCAGTAACCGGTCAGGCGACCAACGTCGCTCTGCAGCCAGCTCTGATCCCAATCAAAATTCATCCCCAGGCGGTAGGTCATGGTCGAATCGCTGGTGGCCCCCACCGCAAATTCAACACCTGCCGCTTGTGCAGTAATGCTTTGCCCCATTAGTGCGGCCGCAATCGCGGCCAAGCAGAATAGTCGCTTCACTTTGAAACTTCCTTTTCCGGAACGATCGTTTGGTTTTCTGGTTAACACAACGCTATAGAAGTCTGCGCCTGAATAGAAGTTCAGACGAATTTCAGCTTATTTCACGTTTTTTTCACAAACCGAAGTTTTGCACATCATTCGCAGTTTGCCCCAGCAACGGCAGGACATTTTTGAAGGACTGCAGATCCGCGCTCGTCCAGAATCTGACCGATCGGTTCGGCCCCTCAGCCAGCAGATCGCGCTCGGCCAGCAGCCGTTGAAGTTGCCGCGCCACAGCGGCGCCGGTGTCGATCAAACTGATGTCCGCCGGGATCATCGATTTGAGCATCGGCTTGAGGAAGGGATAGTGCGTGCAACCAAGAATGATCGTGTCGCAACCGTTGGCCAGCAACGGATCGACATAACTTTTCAACAACGCGCGCAATGTGTCGCTGTGCAGGTCACCGCTTTCAATCAGCTCGACCAGTCCGGGACAAGGCTGGGTAATCACCCGCACATCGGTGGCGAAGCGATCAAGTAATGCCGCGAACTTGGCACTCTGCAAAGTGCCCGTAGTGGCGAGCACGCCGACCACACCGCTACGGGTCGCAGCCGCCGCCGGTTTCACCGCAGGCTCCATGCCGACAATCGGCCAGTCCGGGTAATCACGACGCAAATCGGCAACCCCGGCGACGGTCGCCGTGTTGCAGGCCAACACCAACGCCTTGGCGCCCTGCTCGCGGAAAAACCCGGCCATCACGCTGCAGCGCTGGCGGATAAATTCCGGGGTTTTCTCGCCATAGGGAATGTGCCCGCAATCGGCGACATAGAGCAGCGATTCGTTGGGCAACAACTGCTGGATTTCTGCCAGTACCGACAGACCGCCGACACCGGAATCGAACACGCCGATCGGCGCTTCACGCATGGCGCGAGCCACAGACACTGCAACCCGGATCACGCTTGACCCGCAGTTCACGGAAACGCGAGCCCAGCGCATCGATCAGCAACAAACGGCCCACCAGCGGCTCGCCGAAACCAACCAGCACTTTCAACGCTTCAAGCGCTTGCAGACTGCCAACCAGACCCACCAACGGCCCGACAACACCCGCTTCGCTGCAGGTCAATTCGGCTTCGCTGCCGTGGCCGTACAAGCAGTGATAGCACGGGCTCTCATCGCGGCGCGGGTCGAACACCGACAATTGCCCTTCAAGACGAATCGCCGCACCGCTGACCAGCGGTTTGCGCGCCGCCACACACGCGGCGTTGACCGCCTCGCGCGTAGAAAAATTATCGGAACAGTCGAGCACCAGATCCACCGCTGTCACGACGGCGGCGAGAGAATCCTCGTCCAGCGCCTGCCGATGGGCGATCAACTGGATCTCCGGATTGATCGCGCTCAGACGCTTGAGCGCCGAATCGACCTTGCTCATGCCGACGCTGTCGGTGTCATGAATGATCTGGCGTTGCAGGTTGGTCAGATCGACCGTGTCGAAATCCGCCAGATGCAATTCACCGACACCCGCCGCCGCCAGATACAAGGCGACCGGCGCGCCAAGACCACCGAGGCCGACGATCAGCACGCGACTGTCCTTGAGCTTCAACTGGCCATCGATGTCGATGTGTTGCAGCAGAATCTGCCGGCTGTAGCGCAGCAACTCCTGATCATTCAGCACGGCAGGCGTCCCAGACTGATGCGTTGATGACCGCCCAGATCGGTGCGGCTGTGGACTTCTTCAAAACCGCGCGTCAGCAACAGATCGCGCACGCTTTCGGCTTGATCATAGCCGTGCTCGAGCATCAGCCAGCCACCGGCCTCGAGATACTCCGGGGACTGAGCGACGATCAAACGCAGATCATCGAGGCCGTCTTCACCGGCGACCAAGGCGCTGGCCGGTTCGAAGCGCACATCGCCTTCGACCAGATGCGGATCGGCCGCCGCAATATACGGCGGGTTGCTGATGATCAACTGAAAACGCTGACCAGCCAGCGAGCTGAACCAATGGCTGGTCAGCACCGTGGCGTTGTTCAAATGCAGGCGCTGACGATTGCGTTCGGCCAGTGCCACGGCTTCGAGCACGCGATCCACCGCCGTGACTTTCCACGCCGCACGCTCGCTGGCCAAGGCCAAGGCGATCGCGCCGCTGCCAGTGCCGAGGTCGAGCACTTTAGCCGGGGTCGCGGGCAGCAATTCCAGCGCCGCTTCTACCAGCAACTCAGTGTCCGGACGCGGGATCAGCGTGTGCGGCGCGACTTCCAGATCGAGTTTCCAGAAACCCTGCTGACCAAGAATGTAGGCCACCGGCTCGCCGCCACGGCGACGTTGCAGGTACTCGGCAAAGGTCAGCGCCGCGTCACTCGGCACGATGCGCTCGGGCCAGGTGTGCAGGAAGCTGCGCGACTTGCCCAGTGCAGCGGCCAGAAGCAATTCGGCGTCCAGACGCGCAGTGGGCGAGTCCGGCAGTTCGGCGGCGCGCAACAGGCTGGCAATGATGGTCATTTATTCACCTATCGCTGCGAGTTGGTCAGCCTGGTATTCGGCCAGCAACGGCTCGATCACCGCATCAACGCCACCGGCGAGAATTTCATCAAGGGAATACAAGGTCAGGTTGACGCGATGGTCGGTGACCCGGCCCTGAGCAAAGTTGTAGGTGCGAATGCGTTCGGAGCGGTCGCCGGAACCGACCAGCAATTTGCGCTCGCTGGCGATGGCATTCGCCGCCGCTGCGGTTTGCTGATCGTTGAGTTTTGCCGACAGCCAGGCCATCGCCCGGGCACGGTTCTTGTGCTGGGAACGCTCTTCCTGACACTCGACGACGGTGCCGGTCGGGATGTGCGTGATGCGGATCGCCGAGTCGGTGGTGTTGACGTGCTGACCGCCTGCCCCGGAGGAGCGGAACGTGTCGACGCGTAAATCCGCCGGGTTGATCTCGATCGCTTCGCGCTCGTCCGGCTCGGGCAATACCGCCACGGTGCAGGCCGAGGTGTGGATACGGCCCTGGGATTCGGTGGCGGGTACACGCTGAACGCGGTGCGCGCCGGATTCGAATTTCAGTTTGCCGTAAACGTTGTCGCCTTCGATGCGCGCGATGACCTCTTTATAGCCGCCGTGTTCGCCTTCGTTTTCCGAGAGGATCTCCACGCGCCAGCCGCGACGCTCGGCGTAACGCGAGTACATGCGGAACAGGTCGCCGGAGAAGATCGCCGCCTCGTCGCCACCGGTGCCGGCGCGAATTTCGAGAAACACGTTGCGGCCATCGTTGGGATCCTTCGGCAGCAACATGCGTTGCAGATCGGCTTCCAGGGTGATCAGCGATTCTTTGGCTTCGCGGACTTCTTCCACGGCCATTTCACGCATGTCCGGGTCGTTGTCTTTGAGCAGCGCCTGCGCGCTTTCAAGATCGCTTTGTACGCTGAGGAGCTTTTTATAGCCTTGTACGACCGGCTCGATTTCGGCGTATTCCTTGGAATAGGCGCGGAATTTGCTCTGATCGGCAATGACTTCGCCGTCGCCGAGCAGCGCGGTCAGTTCCTCGAAACGATCCTGGAGGATGTCCAGCTTATTGTGCAGTGACGCTTTCATTGCGGTTTTTTATCCGAAAAGCTATCCGGTGAGCCCTCGAGGGCAAAGAGTTCCTGGGCCATGGCCAGCGCATCGAGGCGGCCTTCGGCAGAAAGCTTTTTCAGTTGCACGCTGGGCGCATGCAACAGTTTATTGGTCAGGCCACGGGCCAGTTGCCCGAGCACGTCTTCGGCGTTGCCGCCGTTGGCCAGGAGACGCAGGGCTTTTTGCAGCTCTTCGTCACGCAGGCGTTCACTCTGTTGACGATAGGCCTTGAGCACATCAACCGCCGCGAGTTCGCGCAGGCGCACCATGAAATCGTCGGCGCCGACCGAAACCATCTCTTCGGCGGCTTGCGCTGCGCCCTGGCGGCTCTTGAGGTTTTCGGCGACCACTTCGTGGAGATCGTCGACGCTGTACAGGTAAACGTCGTCCAGTTCGCCGACTTCCGGTTCGATATCCCGGGGAACCGCGATGTCGACCATGAAGATCGGTTTGTGCTTGCGCAGCTTCAGAGCGCTTTCCACCGCGCCTTTGCCGAGAATCGGCAACTGACTGGCGGTCGAGCTGATGACGATGTCGCTGCGCACCAGTTCCGCCGGGATGTCCGACAGCAGCACCGCATGCGCGCCGAACTGTTCGGCGAGCAGACTGGCGCGTTCGAGCGTGCGGTTGGCGACGACGATGCGCTTGACGCCCAGCTCGTGCAAATGGCGGGCGACCAGCGTGATGGTCTCGCCGGCGCCGATCAGCAAAGCCTGGCTGCGTTGCAAATCACTGAAAATCTGTTTGGCCAGACTGACGGCGGCAAATGCCACCGATACCGGGTTTTCGCCGATGGCGGTGTCGGTACGCACCTGCTTGGCGGCATTGAACGTCGCCTGAAACAGTCGCCCCAGCAGCGGGCCGATGGTGCCGGCCTCGCGGGCCACGGCGTAGGCCGATTTCATTTGGCCGAGAATCTGCGGTTCGCCCAACACCAGCGAGTCGAGCCCGGAGGCGACGCGCATCATGTGACGAACTGCCGCATCATCTTCATGCACATAAGCACTCGCGCGCAGCTCATCGAGGCTTAAATGATGGTAATCAGCCAGCCAGCGCAGTACGACATCGGCAGAAAGCTGATCCTGTTCTATATAAAGCTCACTGCGATTGCAGGTGGAGAGGATCGCGGCTTCGCGGCTGTCGGTCAGTCGGCAAAGCTGCTGCAACGCCTCCACCAGTTGCTCAGGCGTAAAAGCCACGCGCTCGCGGACGTCTACTGAAGCAGTCTTGTGGTTGATACCGAGTGCAAGGAAGGCCATTCAAAGTCGCTGGTGGTGACGTGAAGCCGGCAATTGTCCTACTTCGTCAGATTCAGAACAACTACCGCTGACTATTGTCCCAATGGTCAGTCCCTATAATGGGCACAATTTGGCTCCTTGTAGGAGCTGCCGCAGGCTGCGATCTTTTGATTGATCGTTCCCACGCTCGGCGTGGGAATGCAGCCCGGGACGCTCCGCGTCTCAAACAACGTCAAAAGATCGCAGCCTGCGGCAGCTCCTACAGGGCGATAAGCCGTAAATTGCCTGAGCGGTTATGTTTGGCCGAAGGCTTGTGTCATGATGATCCGACCGCAGGTTAGTCGTCCTCTTCCTATATGAATAGATCTTCCGCGTTGCTCCTCGCTTTTGTCTTCCTCAGCGGCTGCCAGGCCTTGGCACCCGTGTCGCCGGACGGTACGCCGCCGGTCGAAGACACCACGCCCGCGCCTGAAAAGCCCAAGGTTTACAGCTCGTTCAGCGAGGAAACCGTCTTCAGCCTGTTGAGCGCCGAACTCGCCGGCCAGCGCAATCGCTTCGATATTGCGCTGGATAACTACGTGACCCAGGCGATCAATACGCAAGATCCGGGCGTTTCCGAGCGTGCGTTTCGCATCGCCGAATATCTGGGCGCCGATCAACCGGCCCTCGATACCGCGCTGATCTGGGCGAAAAACGCTCCGGAAGACCTCGAAGCGCAACGCGCCGCCGCCGTGCAACTGGCGCGCGCCGGGCGTTACGACGACTCGATGGTCTATATGGAGAAAGTCCTGCAGGGCAAGGGCGACACCCATTTCGACTTCCTCGCCCTGTCGGCGGCTGACACTGATCAAGAAACCCGCAACGGTCTGATGAAAAGTTTTGACCGTTTATTGCAGCGCCACCCGAACAACAGTCAGCTGATTTTCGGCAAAGCCCTGCTGTTGCAACAAGACGGCGACAATAAAGCGGCCCTGACCCTGCTCGAAGACCATCCGCCGGAAGAAGGCGAAATCGCCCCGATTCTGTTGCGCGCACGCCTGCTGCAAGTGATGAACCGTGGCGACGAAGCGCTGCCGCTGCTGCGAAAAAACATCAAGAAATACCCGGACGACAAACGCCTGCGCCTGACTTACGCGCGCATGCTGGTTGAGCAAGACCGGATGGACGACGCCAAAGTCGAATTCTCCAGCCTTGTTCAGCAATACCCGGAAGACGACGAACTGCGTTACTCGCTGGCGCTGGTGTGCCTCGAAGCCAAGGCCTGGGACGAGGCCAAGGGCTATCTGGAAGACTTGATCGCCCGTGAAAGCCACGTCGATTCAGCCCACCTGAACCTCGGTCGCATCGCCGAAGAGCGTAACGATCCGCAAGGCGCGCTCATCGAGTACGCCCAGGTTGGCCCCGGCAACGACTATCTGCCGGCGCAATTGCGTCAGGCCGATATTCTGATGAACAACGGCAAAACCGCTGAAGCGCAAAGCAAACTGGCGGCGCAGCGTGACGAAGAACCGGATTACGCGATCCAGTTGTACTTGATTGAAGCGGAAACCCTGTCGGCCAATAAACAGGACGACAAGGCCTGGAAAGTATTGCAGCAAGCGTTGCTGCAATACCCGGACGACCTGAATCTGCTCTACACCCGGGCGATGCTCGCGGAAAAACGCAACGACTTGGCGCAGATGGAAAAAGACCTGCGCCTGATCATCAAGCGTGATCCGGACAACGCCATGGCGCTGAACGCTTTGGGTTACACCTTGTCCGACCGCACCACCCGCTACGCTGAAGCCAAGGCGCTGATCGAGCAGGCGCACCAGATCAATCCGGAAGACCCGGCCGTACTCGACAGCCTCGGCTGGGTGAATTACCGCATGGGCAATCTGGATGACGCCGAGAAATACCTGCGTCAGGCGCTGGAGCGTTTCCCTGACCACGAAGTCGCCGCACATCTGGGCGAAGTGTTGTGGGCCAAGGGCAACCAGCGTGAAGCCAAACAAATCTGGGGCAAATTCCTCAAGGATCAGCCCGACAGCACCATTCTGCGCAGCACCATCAAGCGCCTGACCGGATCCGAGACTCTTTAACTCATGTTTTTGCGCCACGTTATTGTTTTCAGCTTCATCGCCCTCCTCGCTGGTTGTTCGGGTTTTGGTACTCGTGAATCGGTCGAGGGCCACGGCAGTCCGGCTCAATGGGCGGCGAACAAACAGCAACTGACCGGCCTCGATGGCTGGCAGATCGACGGCAAGATCGGCATCCGCGCACCGAAAGATTCCGGTAGCGGCACGCTGTTCTGGCTGCAACGTCAGGATTACTACGACATTCGTCTGTCCGGCCCGTTGGGTCGAGGCGCGGCGCGTTTGACCGGTCGTCCGGGCAAGGTGTCGCTGGAAGTCGCCAATCAGGGCCGCTACGAATCGCAATCGCCGGAAGCCCTGCTCGAAGAGCAACTGGGCTGGAAGCTGCCGGTGTCGAATCTGGCCTGGTGGGTGCGTGGCCTGCCGGCTCCGGACACTAAAAGTCGCCTGAACCTGGACGCTGACAGCCGTCTGGCCAGCCTTGAACAGGATGGCTGGAAAGTTGAATACACCGCGTACACCGAACAAAACGGTTACTGGTTGCCCGAGCGCATCAAGCTGCACGGCACCGACCTCGACGTCACGCTGGTGATCAAGACTTGGCAACCGCGCAAGTTGGGGCAATAACGCATGACCGCTGCACGTCTGACCCTGCCCTCGCCGGCCAAACTCAATCTGATGCTGCACATTCTTGGTCGCCGTGAAGACGGTTATCACGAGTTGCAGACGCTGTTTCAGTTTGTCGACTACGGCGATGAAATCACTTTTGCCGTGCGCGATGACAGCGTGATTCAGCTGCACACCGAATTTGCCGGCGTGCCGCATGACAGCAATCTGATCGTGCGCGCAGCCAAAATGCTTCAGCAACAATCGGGTTGTACGCTGGGTATCGACATCTGGATCGACAAGATTCTGCCCATGGGCGGCGGCATCGGTGGCGGCAGCTCGAACGCGGCGACCACCTTGCTCGGTCTGAATCACCTGTGGCAGCTGGGCTGGGATGAAGATCGCCTGGCGGCACTGGGTCTGACGCTTGGCGCCGACGTGCCGGTTTTCGTCCGTGGTCACGCGGCTTTTGCCGAGGGCGTGGGCGAGAAACTCACCCCGGTCGATCCCGAAGAACCGTGGTATCTGGTGCTCGTACCGCAAGTCTCTGTAAGTACGGCAGAAATTTTTTCCGATCCTTTGTTGACACGTAACACGCCGCCCATTAAAGTGCGCCCCGTTCCCGAGGGAAACAGTCGAAATGACTGCTTGCCGGTGGTTGCAAGGCGTTATCCAGAGGTACGTAACGCATTGGATTTGTTAGGTAAATTTACCGAAGCAAAGCTCACCGGAACTGGAAGTTGTGTGTTTGGGGGCTTCCCAAGCAAAGCTGAAGCTGATAAAGTCTCGGCCCTTCTGACAGAGACCCTTACAGGGTTTGTAGCGAAAGGAAGCAACGTTTCGATGTTGCATCGCAAGCTGCAAAGTCTGCTCTAAAGGAACCAAGTGCACGGCACTTGATGCAACAGATACAGGGGCGTCGCCAAGCGGTAAGGCAGCAGGTTTTGATCCTGCCATGCGTTGGTTCGAATCCAGCCGCCCCTGCCATTTTCTATACTCATCCAGGTTACCCTCAGCCTCTAGGTACTGCGCGTGTCCAAGATGATGGTCTTTACGGGGAACGCTAACCCCGATCTGGCTCGGCGTGTTGTACGTCAGCTGCATATCCCTCTCGGTGACATCTCTGTCGGTAAATTCTCCGACGGCGAAATTACAGCCGAGATCAATGAAAACGTTCGCGGTAAAGACGTTTTCATTATTCAGCCGACTTGCGCTCCGACCAACGATAACCTGATGGAACTGGTAGTGATGGCTGACGCCTTCCGCCGCTCCTCGGCTACTCGTATCACTGCTGTTATTCCTTATTTTGGTTATGCCCGTCAGGATCGCCGTCCGCGTTCCGCACGTGTGGCTATCAGCGCGAAAGTCGTCGCTGACATGCTTACCGTAGTCGGCATCGACCGTGTTCTCACGGTTGATCTGCATGCTGACCAGATTCAGGGTTTCTTCGATATTCCGGTAGATAACATCTACGGCTCCCCGGTTCTGGTGGATGACATTGAAGATCAGCGCTTCGAAAACCTGATGATTGTGTCCCCGGACATTGGTGGTGTCGTGCGTGCACGTGCTGTTGCCAAATCCCTGGGCGTGGATCTCGGGATCATCGACAAACGCCGTGAGAAAGCCAATCACTCTGAAGTGATGCATATCATCGGTGATGTCGAAGGGCGTACCTGTATTCTGGTCGATGACATGGTCGATACCGCCGGCACTCTGTGCCACGCGGCCAAGGCCCTGAAAGAGCATGGCGCAGCCAAGGTCTTTGCCTACTGCACACACCCTGTGCTGTCGGGTCGGGCCATCGAGAATATCGAAAATTCCGTGCTGGACGAGCTGGTGGTGACTAACACCATCCCGCTGTCCGCTGCAGCACAAGCCTGTGCACGTATCCGTCAACTGGATATCGCACCGGTTGTTGCCGAAGCGGTTCGCCGCATCAGCAATGAAGAATCGATCAGCGCGATGTTCCGTTAAGGGCCCTGCCCTTCTCGAAATGTCTCGTTGACGAAAAGCGCCCCGCCCCGGCATTCCTGCCGGGGCGGGGCTTTTTTGCCCATACCGTGTTTGGCGCTGGTCGCAAACGTCAACCCGGTCATGGCTATTTTGGAGATACACAATGAACGATTTTACTCTGAATGCTGAACTGCGTTCCGACCTGGGGAAAGGTGCGAGCCGCCGCCTGCGTCGTCTCGCCGCTCTGGTTCCAGCTGTTGTTTACGGTGGCGAAAAAGCCCCTGAATCCATCAGCATGCTGGCCAAAGAAGTTGCCAAACTGCTCGAAAACGATGCTGCCTACAGCCACGTTATCGAACTGAACGTTGGCGGCAAAAAGCAGAACGTCATCATCAAGGCTCTGCAACGTCACCCGTCCAAGGGTCACGTTCTGCACGCTGACTTCGTACGCGTCGTAGCTGGCCAGAAACTGACCGCTATCGTGCCTGTGCACTTTGTTGGTGAAGAAGCTCCGACCAAGAAAGGCGGCGAGATCTCGCACGTCCTGAACGAAATCGAAGTTTCCTGCCTGCCGAAAGATCTGCCTGAGTTCATCGAAGTCGACCTGTCGGCTCTGGAAATCGGCGCAATCGTTCACCTGTCCGACCTCAAAGCCCCTAAAGGCGTTGAGTTCGTTGCACTGGCTCACGGCGACGACAAAGCTGTTGTAAACGTACACGCTCCACGCGTTGCTCCAGAAGCTGAAGAAGGCGCAGCAGAGTAATTCACTCTGTCATGCCTGAGTGAGCAAGTAACATCGCGGACTGGAACGTAGCGAGAAAGCGGGCGAGAACGCGGAGTTTACATCCATGGTAAATGAGCATTTTTCGTCCACTTTCGCCGCTTTCCCTGATCGCGGCGATGTTACTCACCACTCAAAGGAAGGGCCCCTATCGTGACTGCCATCAAACTGATCGTTGGCCTGGGAAATCCAGGCGCCGAATACGACCAGACCCGGCATAACGCAGGGGCCCTTTTTGTTGAGCGCATCGCCCAAGCACAGAATGTGAATCTTGTGGCCGATCGCAAATATTTCGGCCTGACCGGGCGCTACTCGCATCAGGGTCAGGATGTTCGTCTGCTGATTCCCACCACCTACATGAACCGCAGCGGCCAGGCCGTGGCGGCACTCGCTGGTTTCTTCCGCATCAAGCCTGAAGAAATCCTCGTGGCGCACGACGAACTCGACTTGCCTCCGGGCGTTGCCAAGCTCAAGCAGGGCGGCGGCCATGGCGGTCACAACGGGTTGCGCGACATCATTGCGCAACTGGGTAATCAGAATACGTTCTACCGCCTGCGGCTTGGCATTGGCCACCCGGGCGTCGCCAGTATGGTTTCAAATTTCGTCCTGGGTCGTGCGCCACGCGCCGAACAGGAAAAACTCGATGCCAGCATCGACTTTGCCCTCGGCGTGCTGCCGGATATCCTCGCCGGTGAATGGAACCGCGCGATGAAAAACCTGCACAGCCAGAAGGCCTGACTCTACTCCGAGGGGAAACACCATGGGATTCAATTGCGGCATCGTCGGCCTGCCTAACGTCGGCAAGTCCACCCTGTTCAACGCCCTGACCAAATCCGGTATCGCGGCCGAAAACTTCCCCTTCTGCACCATCGAGCCGAACAGCGGCATCGTGCCGATGCCGGATCCGCGTCTGGACGCTCTGGCGGCCATCGTCAATCCAAAGCGCATCCTGCCGACCACCATGGAATTCGTCGACATCGCTGGCCTGGTTGCCGGCGCCTCGAAAGGTGAAGGCCTGGGCAACAAGTTCCTCGCCAACATCCGCGAAACCGACGCGATCGCTCACGTCGTGCGCTGCTTCGAAGACGAGAACGTGATCCACGTTTCCAACAGCGTTGACCCGAAGCGCGACATCGAAATCATCGACCTGGAACTGATCTTCGCCGACCTCGACAGCTGCGAGAAGCAACTGCAGAAAGTCGCGCGTAACGCCAAGGGTGGTGACAAGGACGCCGTGGTTCAGAAAGGCCTGCTGGAGCAACTGATCGCGCATTTCACCGAAGCCAAGCCTGCGCGCAGCCTGATGAAGAACATGAACGCTGACGAAAAGGCAGTGATCAAGGGCTTCCACCTGCTGACCACCAAACCGGTCATGTACATCGCCAACGTCGCTGAAGACGGTTTCGAGAACAACCCGCACCTGGACGTGGTTCGCTCCATCGCCGAAGAAGAAGGCGCCATGGTGGTTCCGGTCTGCAACAAGATCGAAGCGGAAATCGCCGAGCTCGATGACGGCGAAGAGAAGGACATGTTCCTCGAGGCCCTGGGCCTGGAAGAGCCTGGCCTGAACCGCGTGATCCGCGCCGGCTACGAAATGCTGCACCTGCAGACCTACTTCACCGCCGGTGTTGAAGAAGTCCGCGCCTGGACCGTCAAAGTCGGTGCCACCGCACCTCAGGCTGCCGGCGTGATCCACACCGACTTCGAGAAAGGCTTCATCCGCGCCGAAGTCATCGCCTACAACGACTTCATCCAGTACAAGGGCGAAGCCGGTACTAAAGAAGCCGGTAAATGGCGTCTGGAAGGCAAGGATTACATCGTCAAAGACGGCGACGTGATGCACTTCCGCTTTAACGTGTAAGCGTTACGCCCAAGAAAAAGCCGCGTTTGATACGCGGCTTTTTTGTGCCTGAAACATTCTCCGCTACAACACAATCCCCTGTAGGAGTGAGCCTGCTCGCGATAGCATTTTTCAGCTACAGATGTGCTGACTGACACTCCGCCATCGCGAGCAGGCTCACTCCTACAGTTTAAATGTGTGGGATCAGGCCTTTTTGGTACGCGGCAAGAAGATCGCCAACACGCCAAACAGCGGCAGGAACGAGCACAGGTAATACACGTACTCAATCCCGTGAATATCCGCCAGATGCCCGAGCAGCGCCGCGCCGATCCCGCCGAAACCAAACATCAAACCGAAGAACACCCCGGCAATCATCCCGACGTTGCCCGGCACCAGTTCCTGCGCGTACACCACAATCGCCGAGAACGCCGAGGCCAGAATGAAGCCGATCACCACGCTCAGGACGGTCGTCCAGAACAGATCAACGTGGGGCATCAGCAGCGTAAACGGTGCCACGCCAAGGATCGAGAACCAGATCACCGCCTTACGGCCGATCTTGTCGCCAATCGGCCCGCCGAAGAAGGTACCCGCCGCTACCGCACCGAGAAACAGGAACAGGTGCAACTGCGAGCTCGCCACCGACAGGTCGAACTTCTCGATCAGGTAGAAGGTGAAGTAGCTGGTGAGGCTGGCCATGTAGAAATACTTGGAGAACACCAACAGGCCCAATACCACCAGCGCACTGGTCACCCGGCCCTTCGACAGTCCGTGAGTCGCTGCCTGACCGGCCTTGAGCTTGAACAGGTTCAAGTGGTGCGCGTACCAGCGGCTGATGCGGTACAGCACGAACAGCGCAAACACCGCGAACAAACCGAACCACGCGACGTTGGCCTGACCGAACGGAATGATGATCGCCGCCGCCAGCAACGGGCCGAATGCGGAACCGGCGTTACCACCGACCTGGAAGGTCGATTGCGCCAGGCCAAAGCGTCCACCGGAAGCCAGCCGCGCAATCCGCGAGGCCTCAGGGTGGAACGTCGAGGAGCCGATGCCGATTAGCGCCGCCGCCAGCAGTATCAACGGAAAACTGCCGACCATCGACATCATCACGATGCCGATCAATGTGCAGATTGACCCGGCCGGCAACAGCCACGGTTTCGGATGCCGATCGGTGTGATAACCGACCCACGGCTGCAACAGCGACGCAGTCAGTTGGAAGGTCAGCGTGATCAGGCCGACCTGGGTAAAGGTCAGGCCGTAATTGGCCTTGAGCATCGGGTAGATCGACGGCAAGACCGACTGGATCAGGTCGTTGATCAGATGCGCCAGCGCCACCGCGCCGATAATTCGCATCACCAATGGACTGCTTTGGGGGGCAGCGGGCGCCGAGACAGCGGCGGTCTGAACGTTGCTGATAGCCATGGAAGTTTCCGGACAGCAGATGGGTGCACGCAGGCAGGTGCGTCAATGTGCCATTTTTCAGTGCGTCAGCGCCATCCCCTTAGCCAGCTAACTAACCACCCTGACCTGAATCACCCAATCGTGTAGGAGCGCCGAAGGCTGCGATCTTTTGATCTTTTAAAAAACAACATCAAAAGATCGCAGCCTTCGGCAGCTCCTACAGGGGACGGGATTTAGGTGATAGCGCAACGCCATGGTCTGAATCTTGCCTTGCTACTCCCCCTGAACGCGGTCGCCTTACAAAGGTGATCGACAATGGGAAGTTTCGCTACAGAACCTGCCTACAGAGCGGGTGAGAGTGAACTTTCGAGGCCTTTTAGCAGGGCACAACATCAACGTCGAACGACCGCGATGCACGCCGATGGTGCGTGGTGTCCAGAGGAGTCATGGGGCATGCAGGCTTTCCTTTCACCGGGGATCAAATTGCTGGGGCGGTTTGGCTTCGCGGGTAAATTCCAGTTGTTGTTTCTGCTGTTCATTTTGCCGTTGGCCGGCAGCCTGTTGATGATCGGCCAGGACTATCGCGACAAGCTCAATCTGATTGCCGGCGAACGTGCCGGCGTGCGCCAGTTGCTCGCGCTGGATGCGCTGGACAACCTGCTCGCCGCCCAACGCGACCGCGCCGCCCGTTGGCGCGCCACTGAAACCAATCGCCAGCCGACACCGGCCACCCTCGCCGCCATGGGCGCGTTCGACGCGGTGCAACCGGCGGTTGTGCAAGCCACCACGGATTTGGGCAATGCCCTGCAAAACGAAGGCGCGGAAGGTGAAACCCTCAGCCGCTATCAAACGCTGCAAACCGCACTCAATGGACTGGATTCGAAAAGCCTCAGCGGCGTCGGTTGGTGGCCGGACGGTTATGACCGTTTCACCAACGCCCTGAGCGCCCTGCAAGCGTTGCGCGAGCAGATCGTCATGGACAATCGCCTGACCCTCGCGCCGTGGCTGGAAACCTATCTGCTGACGCAAATCTCCACGCAACACGCGCCGGACTTGATTGAACGCGTCGGTCGCCTCGCTGCCGTCGGCCAGGCCTCGGTAGTCTCGGGCCAGTTCACCCTGCAAAGCCGTCTGCAGTTGCGCGATCTGCGCAGCCGAATCGGTGATGCTCGCGAGCAACTGGTGAAAACCGCCACGCTGCTGGAAGCACGCCTGCCGAAAGATCAGCAGAGCTGGGCCAGCCAATACCACGAGAGCCTCAAACACCTCGACAGCGGCCTGAAGGTGCTGGATGACGGCGTGTTTGGCGGCAGCATCAATCTCAAACCGGAAGACTTTGAGCGCAGCCTCGACGCCTTGTTGATCGACCTCGCCGCCCTGCGCCAGCAATCGCTGGTCTCGCTGGATCAAAGGCTTGATGCCTACCACGGTTCAGCGATCCGTCAGTTCATCATCGTCGCCGCCGTATTCGGTTGCCTGCTGCTCGCGGCGCTGTACCTGTTCATCTGCTTGCAAGCCTCGATTCGTCGCAGCGCCAGCGGCATCACCCTGCTCGCGGAAGCCCTGCGCGACGGCAACCTCAGCCTGCAAGTGCCGGTGGAGGGTCGCGATGAACTGGCGGCGATCAGCACCGCGCTCAACGTCGCGGTGGTGCAACTGCGCAGCAGCATGCTCGGAGTCGATCACGAGACTTCGCAACTGAGCAACGCGGTGCGCAGCCTCAACGATCACTCCAGCGGTGCTCTTGGCGAAGTCGAAGCGCAGCAGTTGCAGATCAGCCAGATCGCCGCTGCGGCCACGCAATTGGCCGCGACCTCGCAAGGCGTGGCGCAAAGTTGCGAACAGGCTTCCGGCAGCGCTCAGCACACCCAGCGTATCGCCGCCGACAGCAGCCGCGACAGTCAGCGCACCACCGCGAGCATTCAACAGCTCAATCAGCGTTTGAACGACACCGCTGCGGCGCTGGGTCGGGTCAGCGAGCAAGGCCAGCAGATTCAATTGGTGGTCGACACCATTCGCGGGGTGGCCGAGCAGACCAACCTGTTGGCGCTCAACGCGGCGATTGAAGCGGCGCGCGCCGGCGAACAGGGGCGCGGTTTTGCCGTCGTGGCGGACGAGGTGCGCAGCCTGTCGCAACGCACGCAATCATCCACCGCGCAGATCGCCGGAACGGTCGACAGCCTGCGCGCAACGGTCAACGAAGCCGTGAGTTTGATGGAAGCTGCCTGCGGCCAGGCGCAAACCGATGCCGAGTCAGTCACCGGGCTTGGCGAACGGTTGGGCGAAATCGCCAGTGCCGTGCAGAGCGTCACCGACACCCTCGCGCAAATCGCCACGGCGGTAGAGGAACAAGCGTGCACCGCCGATGAAGTCAGCGGCAATATCCAGCAGGTCGATCAAGCGGCGGTGCGTTTGCTCGAAGGCGCGCGAGCGGTAAATTTGGCGGCAGACACCCTGCGCCTCGGCAGCCAGGCACTGAGCGAGAACACGGCGCGCTTTCGTCTCAACTGATCACCGCTTGCGGGAAGTCCTTTTCCAGCTCGGTTTTCAGCCACTGGATAAACCACACGGCGTCCGCCGAGAGTTCGGCGGACGCGGTCAGCACCCGGTAACTTTCCAGCTTCACCTCATCATCAATCGCGCGCACCAGTTTGCCGCTGGCGAGCTCATGGCGCACTAGCACTTCGTTAGCCAGCGCAATGCCCTGCCCGCTTTCGGCCACGGACAAGGCGTGATCGTTGTTGACGTACAGCAGGTCGGATTTCAGGTGGATATCGAGGTCATGGGCGGCGAACCACAGGTTCCACCACTCACCGTCATCGACGTGAATCAGCTCGTGCTTGATCAGATCTCTCGGGCTGTCGATAGGATCGATGCTCGCCAGATAGTCCGGCGTGCAAATCGGAAACACCCGAGGGCAAATCAGCGCTTCCCGCGAATCGGCGTACTCCCCGTCGAGGCCGTAGACGATGCCCAGATCGGCACTCTTGCCGTCCACTTCGGTGAAGGTCGAGTTGGGTTCGATGGCAAATTTCAGCCCCGGCCGCAGGTGCCGCATCGCTTCGATCCGTGGCATCAACCAGCGCTTGGCGAACCCCGGCACCACCATGATCCGCAGCCAGCGCTCGGCGTCTTTGGGCTGCGCTTCCTTGCCAGCCTCGATGATCAACTGCAACGCGGCGCTGATCTTGCGGTGGTATTTCTCGCCCGCCGGGGTCAGGTTGACCCCGCGCGAGGTGCGTTCGAACAATTGAATGCCCAACCAGTCTTCGAGCAATTTCACATGCCGGCCTATCGCAGGCTGGGTCACGTGCAGCGCTTTCGAGGCTTCGACGTAGCTGCCCAAACGGGCGGCGGCATCAAAGGCACGCACCGCATTCAGCGGCGGCAATCGGTGGTCGGGCATGATTCCTGGCACCTTTGGCTATTAAATTAACTAACAGCTGCCATGTTTAAATTGAAGTGTCGCCCCGCGCAACCCCTGGCTGATAATCGAGCCACAGCAGAACAAAAAAACAGCTGGTTATTACACCCGAACGCAATCTCGATCCTGCCCAAAAAAATAATATCCATGGCCCGACGGCAACGCTTTTCAGAGCGAACCGCAGGCGATGGGGGAATCGGAGGTAACGCATGAATGCCCTGCATTCGCTGCAAACACTGGCGGTCTCAATCCGCTCGGTGCGCAAGGTTTACGGTGATCCGCAAACCGGTCCAGTGGCGCTGAAAAGCATTGATCTGGATATCCGCGACAACGAATTCTTCACCCTTCTCGGCCCGTCCGGCTGTGGCAAAACCACGCTGCTGCGGATGATCGCCGGTTTCGAATTTCCCACCGAAGGCGAGATTCTCCTCTACGGCGAAAACATCGCCGATCGCCCGCCCTTCGAGCGGCCGGTCAACACGGTGTTTCAGCATTACGCGCTGTTCCCGCACATGACCATCGCTGAAAACCTGGCCTTCGGCCTCGAATCGCACCCGATGGGCAAAGTCCTCACCAAGGCGCAAATCAGCGAACGTGTCCGCGAGATGCTCGCGCTGGTGCAGATGGAACGCTTCGCCAATCGCAAACCGGCGCAACTGTCCGGCGGCCAGCAACAACGTGTCGCCCTCGCCCGCGCTTTGGCGCCGCATCCAAAAGTGTTGCTGCTTGATGAGCCGCTCTCGGCACTCGATCTCAAGCTGCGTCAGGCCATGCGCGAAGAGCTGAAAACCATTCAGGCGAAAACCGGCATCACCTTCATCTTCGTCACCCACGACCAGGAAGAAGCACTGACCATGTCCGACCGCATCGCCGTGCTCTCCGAAGGCGAAGTGCAGCAGGTCGGGCGGCCGGAAGAGATTTACGAACGTCCGCGCAATCGCTTCGTCGCTGACTTCATCGGCGAAACCAATTTCATCGAAGGCACCGTGACTCGTGTGGAAGACGGTCAGGCGTGGTTCGCCGGGCCGGCCGGGCATCCGCTGCCGGCGCAAGCGTGCGATGACGTGCAGGTCGGCGCCAGCGTATCGCTGTCGGTACGCCCCGAGCGCCTGCACCTCGTGCCCGCCGCTACCGAGACTGCCTTGCCGTGCCGGATCGAAGCGCAGATCTACCTCGGCACCGACCTGCAATATCAGGTCAGCCTCAGCGATGGTTCGCGTCTCACCGTGCGCACGCCCAATTGCGTCGACCAGAGCCTGCGCTTTGCCGTCGGCTCCCAGGCCGGTCTGCTGTTTGACCGTGGTAGCGCCAGCGTCCTGCACGATTGAGCCGGAGAATTGCCATGCACGCCTTACCGATTGCCAACACGCTGGAACGTCGCAAGGCCTTCCAGAGTTTTCTCGGTGTCAGCCCGGCGCTGACCGCCATCTGCCTGTTTTTGGTGGTGCCGATCCTGATTGTCATCGGCTATTCGCTGATGGAAGCCAACCCCTACGGCGGGGTCAATAAAGTCTTCAGCAGTGAGGCGTACACCTCGTTGCTGTTCGAGCGGCAAATGGATGACAGCCTGGCGTTTACCGACTCCTATCTGCTCATCGCCCTGCGCTCGATCGGCATTGCCGGGCTGACCACGATCATCACCCTGCTGATCGGTTTTCCGGTCGCCGTGTGGCTGGCGATGCAACCGGCGCATCGGCGCGGCTTGTTGATTTTTCTGATCACCGTGCCGTTCTGGGCCAACCTGCTGATCCGCACCTACGCGTGGATTTTGCTGCTGCGTAACACCGGCGTAATCAACAACAGCCTGATGGGCATGGGCGTGATCCATGAACCATTGCAGTTGTTGTACACCGACGGCGCGGTGCTGCTGGGGCTGGTTTACACCTACGCGCCGTTCGTGGTTTTGCCGATCTACGCGACGCTGGAAAAAATGGACACCCGCCTGCTCGAAGCTGCGCAGGATCTCTACGCCGGCCGCGTGCGCACCTTACGCAAAGTGGTGCTGCCGATCGCCAAACCGGGGATTCTCGCCGGCGCCATCCTCACCTTCGTACCGTGCCTGGGCGCGATGATTGCCCCGGAACTGCTCGGCGGCGGCACGCGAATGATGCTCGGCAACCTGATCTTCCGCCAGTTCAGTGACTCGCGTAACTGGCCATTCGGCGCGGCGCTGTCGCTGGTGCTGATGGCCGCAGTGATGTTGGTGCTGACCGTGTATGCCCTGCGCGCCGAGCGTCAGCGCATCGCCAAAGGAGGTGCGTGATGCTCGCTTTATTCAAACGCAAAGGGCTGGGCGTGCAGGACTTTCCCGGGTTCGGCGGCTTCAGTTTTCTGTTCTATCTGTACCTCTATGCGCCGATCGTGGTGCTGGTGGTGTTCTCGTTCAACGCCAATCAGTCGGCGACGGTGTGGACCGGTTTCAGCCTCGACTGGTACCGCGCCGCGTTCGCCAATCAGGCCTTGCGCCAGGCCGCCAGCAACAGCCTGTTGATCGCGGTGTGCGCCAGCATGGTCGCCACAGCGATTGCCACACTCGCCGCACTCGGCACCTCGCGCGGGGCCAAGTTCAAGGGCCTGCAACTGTCGATGGGCGCGATCATGTTGCCGCTGGTGTTGCCAGAAATCGTCGTCGGCGTGGCAACGCTGGCGCTGTTCTCGACCATCGGCCTGTCGCTGGGTTACGGCAACCTGATCATCGCGCACACGGTGTTCTGCATTCCTTTCGCCTACCTGCCGATTCGTGCACGTCTGAACGATATGGATCTGTCGCTGGAGCAAGCCTCGGCCGATCTCTACGCCGGCCCGTGGCGCACCTTTCGCAAGGTCACGCTGCCGCTGCTGATGCCGGGGATTTTCTCCGGGTTGATGCTGGCCTTCATCGTCTCGCTGGATAACTTCGTGATCTCGATGATGGTCTCGCAGGCCGGCACCACCACCCTGCCGATCTTCATCTTCGGCCTGCTGCGCATGGGTGTGACACCCGACGTCAACGCCGTCTCGACGCTGATTTTGGGCGTCTCGGTGCTGTTCGTCAGCCTCTCTTATCTGTTGGGCAAAAAGAACGCCTGAACCTTCTACCTACCGTGGGGAAATGACATGAGCAAGTGGATAAAAAGCGTCGGCACTTCGTTGTTCCTGACTGTGCCGCTGACCATGGCCGTCAGTGTTCAGGCCGCCGAGAAACTTAACGTGGTGAGCTGGAGCGGCTACTTTTCGCCGGAGATTCTCGCCAAGTTCCAGAAGCAGACCGGCATCGAAGTCACCGTCGATTCCTATGACTCAAACGAGACGCTGCTGGCGAAACTGAAACAGGGCGGCGCCGGTTATGACGTGGCGATTCCGTCGCATCAATTCGTGCCGATCCTGATTCAGGAAAAACTGCTGGAGCGCTTCGACCCGGTCAAAGAAGCGTATTACGCCAACGTTGCCGACAACCTGAAAAAGCCAAGCTGGGATCCCGAGGGCGCGTATTCGGTGCCGTTCATTTGGGGTACCACCAGCGTGGTGCTCGACACCGCGCGCTACAGCGGCCCGGCCGACAGCTACAAAGTCTTGTATGAGCCGCCGGCCGAACTGCAAGGCCGGATCAACATGTTCGACGCGGTCAGCGATGCGGTGGACATGGCCAGCCTCTACCTCGACATCCCGTTGTGCACCGAAGATCCGAAGCAGATGCAGCAGATTCTGACGTTGCTCAAGGCGCAGAAACCGTACGTGAAAACCTATAGCTCGAAGGCCGGTTCGATCCGCGAAAACCTCGCTTCGGGTGAAATCGACATGTCGATGTTCTGGGGCGGCTCGTCGATGCGCGCCCGCGAAATGAAACCGACGCTGAAATATCTCTACCCGAAAGAAGGCGTGCTGGCGTGGGTCGACAACATGGTCATTCCGACCGGCAGCAAGAATCCAGCGAATGCCAAGGCGTTCATTGCATTCCTCAGTCAGCCTGAAAACGCGGCGATGACACAGAACTTCCTCAAGCATCAGAGCCCGATCAAAGGCGTCGAACCGTTCCTCGATGCCTCGCTCAAGGACGCACCGGAGCTGCACATTCCGCAAGGCACCAAAGTGGTGTTCAGCAAGACCTGCGGCGAAGGCTCGATCCGTCTGGCCGACCGTCTCTGGACCAACCTGATGCGTTGATCCCTGCCGCCCCGGCGCGAGGCCGGGGCGTTTTTCCAGTCGTCTTGAAGGCTGCTTGCAATGAATTCTAATAACATCAGCGAACTGGTTCTGTTGCAGGCCCATGAGCTCGCCGAGCGCATTCGCCTGCGCCAGGTTTCCTGCCGCGAAGTGATGCAGACGTACCTTGCACACATCGAACGCTTCAACCCCAAGGTCAATGCGTTGATCAGCCTGCAGGCGCCTGATGATCTGCTGGCTCAGGCCGATCAGCGCGACGCTGAACTGCTGCGCGGCGAATACCGTGGCTGGATGCACGGCCTGCCGCACGCGATCAAGGATCTGTCGCTGACCCGTGGCATTCGCACCACCATGGGTTCGCCGCTGTACAAGGATTTCGTGCCCGAGCGCGACGGCATCATGGTCGAGCGGATCAAGAACGCCGGCGCGATCATCATCGGCAAGACCAACACACCGGAATTCGGCCTCGGCTCACAAAGCTACAACCCATTGTTCGGCGCCACCGGTTGCGCGTATGACCCGAGCAAAACCGCCGGCGGCAGCAGCGGTGGCGCAGGCGCGGCGCTGGCGATGCATCTGGTGCCCGTGGCCGATGGCAGCGACATGATGGGCTCGCTGCGCAATCCGGCGGCGTTCAACAACATCTTCGGCTTCCGTCCGTCGCAGGGTCGTGTGCCGTTTGATGACAGTGCCGATCTGTTTATCGATCAACTCGGTTACGAAGGCCCGATGGCGCGCAGCGTGCGTGACGCGGCGTTGCTGCTGTCAGTGCAGGCCGGCGCCGATGCGCGAGCGCCGCTGTCCATCGCCGAATCCGGTGAGGCGTTTGCGGCGCCGCTGGATCGTGATTTCAAAGGCACACGGCTGGGCTGGCTGGGTGACTTCAATGGTTATCTGCCGATGGAGAACGGCGTGCTGTCGCTGTGCGAGAAGACCTTCGCCGACTTCGAAAGCATTGGCTGCCACGTCGAGGCAGCGGATCCGGGTTTCGCGCCTGAGCGCTTGTGGAGCTGTTGGCGCACGTTGCGCCACTGGATGGTCGCCGGTTCGTTGGGCGCGACTTACGCCGATCCGCAAAAGCGTGCGCTGTTGAAACCGGAAGCGATCTGGGAAGTGGAAAACGGTTTGCAGCTTTCCGCCAGCGAAGTGTTTACCGCATCGGCGGTGCGCAGTGACTGGTATCGAGCGATCTCAAAGTTATTCGAAAAATATGACTACCTGTTGTTGCCGAGTGCTCAAGTCTTCCCGTTCGATAAAACCCAGCCGTGGCCGACGTCGATCGAAGGCGTGAGCATGGACACTTATCATCGCTGGATGGAAGTGGTGATCCCCGGCACGATGTCGGGTTGCCCGGTGGCGAGCGTTCAGGCCGGGTTCAATGCGCAAGGTTTGCCGATGGGTCTGCAAATCATCGGCAAGCACCAGGCAGACTTCGCTGTTCTGCAATTGGCACACGCATATGAACAGGCCAGCCGCTGGTTCCAACGCTGCCCTTCGCCGCTTCTCAGCCAGTGATTTTGATAAACGGTTGAAAGCGTAGAAAAAATTTTTAAATTTACGCTTGACGCTTTTCCATTTCAGGGGAATAATGCGCGCCACTTGGCTACATAGCTCAGTTGGTTAGAGCATAGCATTCATAATGCTGGGGTCCGGGGTTCAAGTCCCTGTGTAGCCACCAAGTACTAAAAACGGCTTACCGAAAGGTAGGCCGTTTTTTTATGCCTCGAGAAAAGCGCCGGTTTTATGATGAGGGGATTTCTCCCCTCCTCCAGCGTTTCAGCCTGCCAGTGCCGCCAATCCTTTCGCCCAGATTTGCCGGGTACGCAAACCCACCATCGCCCGCCAGTCGGGATCGGCCGGGTAAAACTGTTCCAGCAGATTCAGTTTGATCACCCTCCCCGTCGCATCCAGCGGATCGCCGTGAAGATGCAACCAATGGTCGTCACGTAAATACCGATGCACATCCGCGCCGGGATAGGTGCCGCACTCGATCACGAACGGCATCAATTGCACGTCCGGCAAGGCATCGAGCAATGCCTGCGACGTGTAACCAGTAGCGGTCGCGGCGACGCCGGTTTCGCTCAGGGTGTCGGCGCCGGTGTGCAGCGTGTAAAGCCAAGGCCCGTAAATCGACTGGGCTCGGGGGAGTGCCGGGTACGGCGTTTGGGTGATCGTCAGCAACATCGGATGACCGTATTCGCCAGCGCCAGTGTGCAGGTCGAAACACATCACGGTGTCCGCGCCGGCCAAGTGCGCTTCGATGATTTGATGCAACGTGCGATTCGACCAACTCGGCGCGCGACCGCCATAGAACAATCCATCCGGATGACTGTGTTGACCACCCTCGACAATCGACATGACGGCCGGCCAGCCGTGTGCGTTGATCTGCGCATCGAGCAAGGCATCGGCGCGTTGACGCTCGGGGCCATTCAGGTCGGTGCAGGCGTAGATATCGTGTAATGCCGCGTAAGCTCGGTTATCTGGCAACGCTTCGGTGAAATCCAGATGATTGCGGTTGAGGTCGATGTTGTCTTCGTTGACTCGACGCAACCACGCGGTGCCCCACGGGTTGATCAGGTGAACCATGATCACCGCGACATCCTTGGGCAGCGAGCCGGGTGCGAATGCTTTCAGCCAATCGATTTGGCAGTCGGAACCGTAATAGCCCTCCACACCGTGGGTACCGCTGAGTGCCACCAGACGTTTTTTGGCCTGCGGGTCACCGAGCACGGCGACGTCGGTGCTCAACGGCTCGCCAAACGGGCCACAGCGCGGATGTGCGTAGGAGGTGATTGACGCCCCGGCGGCATTGGCGGCGGCGAGAAACTGTTCGCGTTGAATGCGGTAACTGGACTCGGTGGGAAACTCGCTGTGCATGCCTGGCCTCTTGTGATTTTTATGCCTTTCAACTGTAGGAGTGAGCCTGCTCGCGATAGCGCTGGATCAGTCAGCAATGATGTTGAATGTGATGACGCTATCGC